>NZ_JBAQRT010000397.1:0-2060 GCF_049306435.1 Zavarzinia sp. | reverse complement strand
CCCTTGCAGGTCGCGGGGCAGGGGGCGGATGTGGTGGGGGACGAGCCCTTGCTGCTCGCCCGGGTCGCGCCGGCCTGGGTGGCGCGCGATCGGGTGGCGGGGGCCAGGGCGATCCGCGCGGCGGGTGGTAATGTCATCGTGATGGACGATGGTTTCCAGAACCCCGCCCTGAAGAAGACCCTGTCCTTCCTCGTCCTCGACGGTGGCGCGGGCCTCGGCAACGGACGGGTGATTCCGGCCGGACCTTTACGCGAAGACTGGGCGGAAGCGCGGGCACGGGCACAGGCCGTGGTCATCGTCGGCGCCGCGACCCGGGCGATGCCCGACATGGGCGGCCTGCCGGCGCTGCGCGCGGCTATCCGGCCGGTGGACGCCGGGCGATTCGACGGGCGCCGTGTCCTTGCCTTCGCCGGGATCGGCCGGCCGGGCAAGTTCTTCGACAGTCTGGCCGAGGCGGGCGCGATCACCGTCGGCACGCGGGCCTTCGCCGATCATCATCCCTATGCCCCGGCCGAGATCGAAGCCCTGCGGGAAGAGGCGCGCGTCCTCGAAGCCACGCTGGTCACCACGGCCAAGGATGCCGCCCGCCTGAGCGGCGACATGGCCGAGGGCATCGAGGTGTTCGAGATCGGTCTTGCCGTGGATTCCCCGACGTTGCTCGACCAATTGCTGGGGGCCGCCTTGCGCGATTAGGTCTCGAAACTGTCGTGGGGCGGGTTCATGCTGTGTCGCGGCAATTCTCGAGGAGGCCATTCATGCTTAAAGGGCGCAACGCCATCGTCACCGGATCGACCAGTGGCATCGGCCTTGGCATTGCCCGCGGTTTCGCCGCCGCCGGCGCCAATGTCGTGATCAACGGCTTCGGCAAGCCCGAGGATATCGAGAAGGAACGGGCGGGGCTCGAGTCCGAATTCGGCGTCACCGCGATCTATTCGGGCGCCGACATGAGCAAGGGCGACCAGATCGCCGCCATGGTCGCCGAGGCCGAGGAAAAGCTGGGCTCCGTCGACATTCTGGTGAACAACGCCGGCATCCAGCTGGTCAGCCCGATCGATACTTTCCCGATCGAGAAGTTCGAGCAGATCGTCGCGATCAACATGGTCAGCAATTTCCACGCGATCCGCGCTGCCCTGCCGGGCATGAAGAAGCGCAACTGGGGCCGCATCATCAATGTCGCCTCAGCCCATGGCCTCGTCGCCTCGCCCTTCAAGTCGGCCTATGTCGCGGCCAAGCATGGCGTCGTCGGCATGACCAAGACGGTCGCCCTCGAAATCGCCGAACAGCACATCACCTGCAACGCGATCTGTCCCGGTTTCGTCCGCACCCCCCTCGTGGAGGCGCAGATCGCCGATCAGGCCAAGGTCAACAACATGCCGGTCGAGAATGTCATTCGCGACATCATCCTCGCCTCGCAGCCGAACAAGCGCTTCGTCGAAGTGTCGGAAATCGCCGCGCTGGCGATCTTCCTCGCCGGCGATCACGCGCTTTCGATCAACGGCGCCTCGATCTCGATCGACGGCGGCTGGACCGCGCGCTGATCAACCCTCGATCAGCGGGGCGGCGGGGCCGGTTTCCAGTTCCGCCGCCGAGTCTTCCTTCAGGTCGATGCCGGTGAGGCCCCGGCTCAGCGCCTCGCGGGTCAGCCAGGCGATCTTGAAGGCGGCGTCCCGGGGCTCCAGCCCGCCCGGGCGGATGTTCGAGACGCAGTTGCGCGCCGAATCGGGCGTGCCTTCCGCCGGCCGGAAGGTGATGTAACAGCCCAGCGAATCCGCCGCCGACAGGCCCGGCCGCTCCCCGATCAGGACGATGACCAGTTCCGCTTCGAGCGCGGCGCCGATGGGATCGCCGATGGCGACCCTGCCCTGTTCAGCGATGACGACCGCATCGACCGCGAGGCCGTAAGCCTCTAGCCGGGCGGCGATCGCGTCGAGGGTGGGCAGGGCATTGGCGCTGACCGCGGCGGCCGACAGGCCATCGGCGATGACGGCGACGATGCGCGCCGCTCCCAGTTTCGAGCGCAGCAGGGCGGCATTGGCCGGGGCCAGCGCCCGGCCGAGGTC
>NZ_JBAQRT010000396.1:0-6834 GCF_049306435.1 Zavarzinia sp. | reverse complement strand
CGATATGGCCGGCACCGGCCACGGGCGCGGCCGGCGGCTCCACGCGGTCGCGGTCGAGGACCGCGGCCTGCACCAGGATATCGAGGAGGTTCAAGGCCTCGTTATGGGTCACTTCCTTCTGGGCCTGCGACTGGACGATATAGGGCAGGGCGAGACGCGGCGTCGGCATGGGCGCTTCCTCGGGCAGGGATCGATGGATCGGCAAGGGTCAGACGGTGGCCGTGGCGCCGAGGCCCCGGCCGTAACGCGCCGAGACCTGAAAGACGCGCAGCACGACGACCGAGGGCAGCCAGCCGAAATCCCCGATCGCCTCCGCCGCGGTGTAGACGGCTTCGGGGGCGGTCACGGCGATGGTGCGGACGACCGCCGGCCCCGCGCCATCCAGAATGTCGACTTCATAGACTTCCCGTTCCTCGGCCAGGGGGACGTCGCTGCCATCGGCCCAGTGGCCGGCCCGGCGGCTGCGCCGCACCCAGGTCAGGGACAGGTTTCCCGCGCCATCCCGGCGGCCCCCGACATGACAGGGGGCGAGCGGGCGAAGGCCGATGCCGCGCGCGGTGAAATCGGCGGCATCCCACGACGGATCGGTATAGGGAAAGCCAGCCGGACCGAAGCGATAATGCCAGACCGCATCCCGAGCGCTGGCCGGCAGGTCGAGCGGGCGCAGGGCCCGGTTCAAGAGGACGACGGGCGCTCCGGCCGGCACCGGCGCCCGCATCGCCTGTTCCGTGCCAAGACGACCGCGCAGCAGGCCGGTGAGGTCGTAGCGGCGGCTGCCCCGGGGCGTCGCCACCGCGAACTGCAGGATTTCCCACTCCCCGTCGCCATTGCGGATGGCAAGGGCATTGGCATTGCCGGCCAGCAGACTGTCGCGCGGCTGGCTCGACAGCGCGCCCGAGAACAGGGTGACGCCGAGGACATTGCCCTCGTCCCAGAAATCGGCCGGGCCGTCGTAAAGATCATAATTGGTCACGCCCATGGTGGCGGAGGCCGGCAATTGCGTGTTGAGCGCGAAACTCTCGCCCGTGGCCGAGGCCATGACCGAGATCACCGTGGCCGGCGTCGTCGAGGCGGCGACATAGGGCAGATGTTCCGCCACCGTCTCGTCGATCAGCGGCAGGTCGAGAAAATGCAGCGCCAGCCCGACCGGATCAGGCAGCCGATCCACCCGCTCGGGCCGGCCGCCGGCAAGCGCGAGGCGATGGGCCGACGGCTCGACCGCGACGGCCTCGATCTGCCGCGCGGTATCGTCCGTGATGCGGCCGAAGCGGAGGACATGCCGAGACCGGGGCAGTTCCAGCGCGATCGTGTCGCCCGGCTCGAGCGCGAGGGCCGAGGGCGGCAGGGCGAAACGCGCGGCATCCCGGCCGACCCAGGCTTCCGCCAGCAGCCGGTCGGCGCAGCCCCGCGCCTGTGTCCCGTCCATGACGAGCGGCAAGGCCAGGGCCTGGCGCCCGGCCGCGCCGCCGGCCAGGCGGCGGGATGTCACCGTGGTCTGGCGATAGTCGCGGGTGACATCGACAAAACCGACCGCGACCTCGGCCGGCAGGTCGGTTTCCTGCGCCCGGGTCACGGTGAAATCCCCCGCCTCGTCGGCGACGAGATCATCCGCCCGCAGGGTCAGCACCGGATCCCCGCCCCGATGACGAAAGCACAGCCGGCCGCCGGTCTCGGCGACATCGATGCCATAGGCATTGATCAGGGCTTCCAGCTCGGCCCGGGGCGCCAGCGGCCGATCGCGCAGGTAACCGGGCACGACCCCGCGCAGGGCGCTGACGTCGACATCCGCCGGCCCGAGCCCGACCCGGCCGCAGATGGCGAGGACGAGGCCGGCCAGATCGGCGAGACCGACCTTGCCGTTCAGCCAGTGACCGAGCGGCCAGAGCGCGCCATCACCCCAGAAATCGCCCCGCGCCGGCCAGGCCGGAAAGGGCCGCGCGTCCCAGGTCCAGACCGCGATCGCCTGAACCATGCGCCCGCCATGGAGCGGCGAGAGCGGATTGGTCGGCGCGTCCGGCCCGTAATGGCGCAGCCAGGCTTCGAGCCCGGCGCGCTGGACGAGATCGTCGCGGGTCCCGGCGGAAGAATAGGGCGTGGCGGATTCGGCGGACTTGGGATCGTAGAAGACATTGGGCTGGTTGGTGCCCCGGTCGATGCTGGGAATGCCCAGTTCGGTGAACCAGATCGGTTTCGCCATCGGCACATAGGCGGTCGGGACCGAGACTTCCACCCCGCCGATGCGGTCGTGGTGGAGGTTCGACCACCAGGCCCGCAGGTCCTTGGGCCGGAACACCCAGGGCTTGCCATGGGCGCCGTCGGTGATCGGCGTGCGAACTTGCGCGGCGCGATCGGCGTCGCTGGCGTAATACCAGTCGAAACGCTCGCCCCCCTCGATATTCGCGGCGAGATAGGCGGCGTCGTAAGGCCCGTCCCAGCCGGCCAGCCGGTCGAGGTGATCGTTGCCGTCCCGCCAGTCGGACAGGGGCAGGTAATTGTCGATGCCGATGGCGTCGATCGCCGCATCGGCCCAAAGAGGATCGAGGTGGAAACGCAGATCGCCGCTGCCGTCCGCCGGCTGATGACCGAAATATTCCGACCAGTCGGCGGCATAGGTCAGGGCGACGCCGGCCCCGAGGATCGCCCGGCAATCGCCGGCAAGCTCGCGCAACACACCGACGAAGGGGTAGTTGCCGCCACCATCCCGCAGCGTGGTCAGGCCCCGCAGTTCCGAGCCGATGATGAAACCGGTGACGGCGCCGGGATCTATCGCATTCACCGCCGCCGCCAGCCGGGCATAGTGCAGCACCATGCGCCGGAAGGACCATTCCGCCGGACCGCTGTAACCGACCGAAACCGTGTTGGCGGCCGAAACGGAGACCGACAGCTGATCGCGGCCGACGTTGCCGGCGAAATTTTCGATCTCGGCGATCACGGCGTCGCTCCCGTCGGGACTGCCGGCCAGCCCCGGCGCGACATGGGCGGTGATCCGCCCGCGCCAGGGATAGGCGGGCTGGCCGATGGAAGCGCCATGGTCCGACCAGGGATCGGGCAACGCGTTATCCGCCGGCACATCCATGATGATGAAGGGATAGAGCACGACGGCGAAGCCCCGCGCCTTCAGCTCGCGGATCGCCCGCACCACGGATTCGTCCGAAGGCGTGCCGCCATAGGCGAGGCGCCCGTCATGGGCGCTGGTGGTCACCACGGCGGCGCCCCCGCGCGTCACCGTATGGACCTGCCAGGCGACCGCGCCGCGCCCGGCGAAAGTCGCCTTGGCCGCCTTGTCGACCTTGGGCCGGATCAGGCAATGGCCGGCCCGCAGGTCGTCGCCGAACCAGCCGACGACGAGGAAGACCTTGCGAACCCCGGGCAGGCTGGCGGCGAGATCGTCGAGGGCGGGATGGATATCGGCCCTCGCATCCCCGGCGCTGCGGTTCTGCGGCCCCTGCGCGCCCGCCGCGCTCTCGGCGCCACCCGTGGTGATCACCCGGGTGTCATAGGCGAATTCGCCGCTGCCCGGAATCAGGGTCACGGCCTCCACCAGGGTTTCCAGCGGCGCAGGGCCGGGCGGCGGCACCCGGCGGCAGACCTCGAACACCAGTTGCGGCAGGCGATTGCCGAAGGGGGCGAGCGGCAGATCCTCGAACACGACATAGGCCGTGCCGCGATAGGCCGGGACGAGCCCGGTGCCCTCGATCCCCTCGATCAGCGGATCGGGCTCCTGGTCGGCGTCGCCCGGATGGACCCGCCAGGTCACGGCGCTCATGTCCATCGGCTTGCCATCGGCCCAGACGCGCCAGATGCGGTCGATCGGCCCTTCGCACAGGCCGACGGCGAAATTGCCGTGATAGCTGTAGGTCGTCACCTCGCTGCGCGTCGCGCCGCCGCCGCCGCCCTTGCCGCCGCCGCCCGAGCTTTCGGTGCTGGCCTGCTCGCGGAAGCGGGTCGCCCAGATCACCTGGTCGGACAGGCGCAGGCGCCCGGCCATTTCCGGCAGGGGCGCGCCCTCGGTCGAGGTCTGCACATTGGTGTCGGACAGGCGCGGCCCCTCGCGCGTGATCGTCGTGCCGAACAATTGCCGGTCGATATAGGCCCCGGCGAGCGATGCCGCGACGGCCGCCGTCGCCGACAGCCACACGGACGCGCCCGCGGTCAGCGCGCTGGCGGCGGTGGTCAGGACGAGGGTGGCCATGATTCAGATCTCCGCGGGGAACCGGAAGGCGAAACGCAGACGGTTGCGCCACCAGGGCACGATCGACACTTCGGCGACCGGATGGGCGTTGATGGCATGGATCATCCGGCGTTCCGCCACTTGCACCGCGCAATGCCGCGCCGGCGCGTGGGGCTGATAGGCGAAGAGGAGGACATCGCCCGGCCCCGCCTCGGCGATGGCGATCGGCCGCAGATGACGGCCCGCCGCCTCTGCCAGGGTCTCGCGGCCGCTGGCCTCGGCCCAGTCGGGACTATAGGCGGGCGGGATCTCCGGCTCCCGCCCGTGAAGCTCGCGCCAGATGCCCCGGACGAGACCGAGGCAGTCGCAGCCGATGCCCTTCAGGCTGGCCTGATGGCCATAGGGCGTGCCGATCCAGCCGCGCGCGGCCATGATCACCCGCTCAGAACAGGCTGCCGCCGTCATTGCCGTCTCCCTGGCTGGGGTAGGACAGGATGAAGTCATTGCCCGGGATATGCGGAAAGCCGCCGAAATTGACGGCATTGCCGAAGCGCCCGGCGCAGGTGGCGAAGGCGCGGTCGCAGCCGAGGGTGATGCGCGCGGTATCGCCCGGCGCCGCAGCCCGTGCCGGCGGCAGCAGCAGGGTCAGTATATCGCCCGCCTGATGCAGGATCTCCGCCGTCAGGCCAACATTGCCGCCGCCCGTCCACAGCAGCCGGCCATCGGCGAAGGCGCCATTGGCGAAATCGTCGATGCCGGCGACGCGAAAGCTCACCCGGCTGGCGATGGCGCTCACCGTCACCTCGGCGAAGCGACCGGGCGCGCCGAGATCGATGCCGCAGCGCGCATCGCCCAGGGTCCAGGCGCAGTGTCGATCGAACGCGCGGCCGCGACTCTGGTCGAGGCGATGGGCGAGGCCTCGCAATTCCGCCGAGAAGCCGCCCCGCCCGCGCCGCACCTCGCCGACATGGCCCCGGCGCAGCAGCACGCGCTGGGTCACATCCGCCCAGTTGACCAGATAGATCCGGCATTCGGCATCGTCGAAACGCCCTTCCGCCAGATCGGCCTCGCCGATCGCATCGGCGCGCAGCGCGCCCTCGACGTCGAGATTGGAGACGGCGAGCCCCGGCTGGCTTTCGATCGCGCCGGGCGAGAAGCCACTGTCGGCGCGATGGGTCACGCCGTCGAAGATCAGGTCGCGGTCGTGATCGGTGAAACCGAGGGTGACGCCGTCGCGCCGGATCAGGCGCCAGCAGCGGGCGAGCGTGGTCACCCCGCCGGCGATATGGTCGGCGAGCCCCGGCGGCAGATCCTTCACGGCAGCACCTCGATCAAGGGAATGGACGGCGCCTGCCCCGCCCTGAAATCGGCGAGGGAGAGGGACAGATGGTCGATGTCGAAGCGGACCGGCGTATCGAATTCGAAGCCGGCGGTGATGGCGGCGCCGCCGGCCGGCGGCACGGCGAAGCTCACCAGCCCCGTGTCGTGATCGACGGTGGCGGCCACGGCATCGCCATTCATCGCGACGATCACGCTGCCGACGACCGGTTTGGTGATCGGACGGACATGGGCCTGCCCGCCCGAGACATAACGTTTGACCAGGGGAAACTGCCGGCGTTCCCCATCGCCCAGGCCGACCAATTGATCCGTCATCGCGGGCGTCGCCAGCGGCGGACAGGATTTCCAGTCCAGCCAGTCGCGGAAGCGGAAGGCGTGCAGCTTGCCGCCCCGCGCCTCGAAGAATTCGATGACGGCGTGGAGATCGTCGTCCGAACGAAGACCGAGACCCGCCTCGTAGCGCCGGCGCGACCCGGCCCAGAGGGCGTTGCGCTCCTCCCGGCCGCTGGCCAGCGTCACCACGTCGACGCGCCGCATCGGCCCGCCGGCGGTGCCATAGGCGACGGAGAGGGGAAAACGCACGTCGTGAAAGCTCATGGCATCCTCAGGCATAGCGGCGGGCGGCGGCGAGGGCGCGGGCGACGGCGGCGCCGACCTGGCCCTGGCTGCGGCGAAAACCGGCGACATCCGGCGTCGAGATATTGACCGTCACCCTCGGGGTCACGGCGTCGGCCGGCGCGCCCTGGGGCTCGATGCTGCCCGCGCCCTCGGGCAGGAACAGCTCTGGTCCCTGTTCGCCGACGACATAGGCCCGGCCAGCCGCGACCGGCCCGCCGCTGGCGCGGAAGCCGCCGAACAGGCTACCCAGCATCGCCAGGAAATCACCGCCGCCAGCGGCGCTGCTGCCGGTGCCGCCCGAAAGGCCGGCCAGCGCGGCATCCAGCGACTGGTCGACGACGAGATCGGACAGGCGCAGCGCCATGCGGGAAATCACCTCGTCCCATTCGACCTCCGCCCCCGAGAGCGCGTCGACCAAGGATTTCCTGATGGTGCGCGCGGCGCCATCGACCCCGGTGGCCAGGAGGTCGAAGATGCCGCCGCCCTCGCCATCGCCCGCCAGCGCGGCGGCGAGATCGCCGGCCGCCTGACCGGCCATGCGTTCCGCCTCGGCGAAGGCGTCGCGTAAAGGTGTGAGTTCGGCCGCCAGTTCGACGGCCAGACGCTCGATCACGGGCATGGCGATGTCCTCAAGGGGTCAGGCGGGATTTCAGCTCGTCGAATTCGGCCCGGCGCATCGGAGACGGGCGCGCGGCACGGGCGAGCAG
>NZ_JBAQRT010000395.1:0-23865 GCF_049306435.1 Zavarzinia sp. | reverse complement strand
CTCGAGGCCCCGGGCATCGACGTCGACGAGGACGAGCCGGGCTTTCCGCCGGGCGAAGGCGAGGCTGGTGGCAAGGCCGATGCCCGACCCGGCCCCGGTGACGACCACGGTCTTGCCCTCGAAATTGGTGATCGGCATGGTTTCTCCCCTTGGGTTTGTTTCTTCGTTAGACGGATCGGGTCCGGCGGGCGGCGCGTCCCCAGCCGATGGCGAGGAACAGCAGCACGGCGAGGGTCACGCTCGCCGGCACGATGCCGGGCAGGACGACCTCGCCCCGCACCGGCACCAGGGCTAGATGCAGCGATTGCAGCTTGTAGGGCATCACCGCGCGGTAGTCGGCGCGCGACAGCAGGTCGAGAAAGGCCCGGCGGCTGGGATAGCGCATCAGGATGACGCGGCCCCAGCCGCCTTCCGCCGGGACCGCGCCGACGACGTTGCGGCCCGCGACTTCGCCCGCGAACAGGGGCTGGGCACCGCCTTCGAGCGCCATCGGAATGACCGCCGCTTCATAGAGAGCATTGGCCTCGGCCGGTGTGCCGGCATAGGTTTCGGGAATGCCGGGTCCGGGGCGCAGCGTCTCGAAATAACGCATCAGGTTCAGCATGTAGACCGGGCGGCCGTCGTCCGCTTCGGCGAAACGGCGAACGCCGGCCAGCAGCTCGGCCTTGTCTTGCGGCGGCAGGGGCAGGTCGGCATCGAAAGCGGTGACGTAACGCTCGACTTCCGCCGCGGTCAGGGGGCTTTCCGGGCTCTGCCAGCGCCAGATACCGACGCAAGCCGCCGCCAGCAGGAGGGCGAGCAGCAGATGGAAACGAAAGTCTTTCACGATGTGGCCCCCTGAAGGAAATCGCTCAGCAGCGCGTTGACCCGCTCTGGCGCGTCGAGTTGCAGCCAATGGCCGGCGCCGGCGATCTCGTGATAGCGCCAGGACACGTCCAGCCAGCGCTGCGTTTCCGTCATCTGCTCACGGCACAGGGCGAAGTCGCCGTCGGACCACAGGCCCATGACGGGGATCGCCGCGCGCGGCCAGTCGCGCCGGAAGAACAGGGCGAAATTGGCACGGTAGTAATTGATCGCCGCGGTCAGGCGGCCCGGGCGCGACAGGCGGGCGATCCAGTGATCGGCCTCGTCCGGCATCCGGGTCAGGGTGCGGAACAGCCACCAGCCGCCGGCCCGCAGGCTGAACTCGATCACCCCGCGCAGCTGCAGCAGCACGATGTAATAGGCCATCAGCTTCTGCTTCAGCGGCGCCCCGACATAGGACGCCGGATGGCCGACCGACAGGGCGGCGTAACGCTCCACCCTGTCCGGATGTTGAAGCGCCAGCGCCCAGCCGACCAGCGCGCCCCAGTCGTGGCCTACGAGGCGCACCCGGTCGATCCCCAGGTGATCGAGCAGCGCGACGACATCGCCGACCAGCAGCGACAGGTGATAGTCCGCCTCGCGCGGCGGTGCTTCCGTCAGGCCGCAGCCGCGCAGGTCGGGCGCGATCACCCGGAAGCCGGCGCCGACCAGCGCCGGGATGGTCCGGCGCCACACCAGATGATCGTCGGGAAAGCCATGGAGCAGCAGGACGGGCTCGCCCTTGCCCTCGATATGGACGTTGAACTCGATGCCTCTCAGCCGCAGCCGGCGATCGCAGGGGCAAGGGCAGGGCATGTCTCCCGCCATGGCCGGTTTCCTCCGCTTGTCTTGCTCGTTGCCGGCACGATAAACATACCAATCAGTATGTCAATACTGTTGAGTATGTGAAGCCGGGCGACTAGGCTGGCGCCATGACCGACGCCAAGACCGCCCGCCCGGCCCGCCTGACCCGCGAGGAAAGCAAGGAACGCACGAGGGAAACCCTGATCGCGACGGCGAGCCAGCTGTTCCTGCACGCCGGTTATCAGGGCGCCACCCTCGATGCCATCGCCGCCGAGGCGGGGTTCACCAAGGGCGCCGTCTACTGGCATTTCCGGAACAAGGAGGCGCTGTTCCTCGAATTGCTGCAGCGCCAGTTGCAGGGCCAGATCCGCGAACTGGACAGTTTCCTGGCGCGGGCGACCCATGACCCCCGCGTGCTGGCGGTGGAATTGCCGGCCTGGATCGACGCATTGGACGAGCAGGATATCCCGCTGCTGGCGCTCGAACTCATGTTCGAGACCAGGCGCAATCCCGCCTTCGCCCAGAGTTTCACGGCGGTGATCGAGCGCCATCAGGCGGCGCTCACCTCGGCGCTGGCGGGCTATTTCGCGCTGACGGGCAAGCGCCCGCCGATGCCGGTCGACGTGCTGGCGCGGACCATCGTCGCCATGACCTCGGGCCTCGCCCTCGCCCGGGAGGCGAGGGGCGACCGCAAGGTGGCGTCGAGCGGACAGATCATCCGCATCCTGCTGGACCTGCCGCCCAGCGGCTGACGCCGCCGACGGGGGGAAAGACAGTCACCGTCGCGAAGGATATTCCGGGCGGAGGGCAGTCATTCCGCGGCTGAGAGCGCCCGGTTCACGGCGGCGGGTTCCCTCTCGATCACCTGGAGATAGGCGGCGAGCGCAGTATCGGCACGCTTCCCCCGGCCCTGCTCGATGTCGCGGAGGCGGCCGTAGTTGATGCGATATCGGGCGGCGAATTCCTGCTGGGTCAACCCCATGGACTTGCGAACGCGCTGGGCGAGCGCGGCCATGGCGAGCCGGTCTATTTCCGCCTCGGACATCGGCGGATTATCCGGGTCAGTCAGGGCGGCGGCGGTGATCTGCCCGTCGGTCATGGCGTCGAGGCGGCTGCGTTCGGCCGCCGACATTTTGGGCGGGTTCGCCGGATCAAGTTTGAAGCGGGCCATAGATCCTGTCCTCCTGCGTGTTGGTGCGCCGGGCCGAGATCAGCCAGCAGATATCGCCGCGCATGGTGAAGACGACGACATAGAGCTTGCCTTCGATCGCGCCGACGACCTTGAAACGGTCTTCGCCATCCTCCGCCCGGATGGTCGGGACGATCACCCGCCGGGCATCGAGAAAGACCCTCGCGGCCGACGGAAAGGTGATGCCATGTTTAGCCGCGTTGATCTCGGCCTTGGCGTCATTCCAGTCGAAAATCGTCGACTGTTCCAAGGATAAAATATGCGGAAATTCCGCAGTTGGCACAACGAAAATCGCGGAAATTCCGCAGGCGTCCGGGCGGCGCGCTTCAAATCGGCGCCGCCCTTGCCAGTGCTGACGGGATCGTGGTGGCGGTGACCGCCGTCAGCCCCCGGTGCCGATGCGGGTCAGGATATCGACGAAGCGGTCGGCATCGTCCAGCGTCAGGCACAGGGGCGGGCGGATTTTCAGCGTGTGGCCATAGGGACCGGCGGCGCCGATCAGCACGCCGTCGCGCTTCAGGGCGTTGATCACCCGGCTGGCGCTGGCACCGTCCGGGGTCGTGCCGTCGTTGCGGTCGACGATGTCGAGGCCGAGGTAGAGGCCGGCGCCCCGTACCTCGCCGATGCCGGGTACCGTACCGCGCAGGGCGGCGAGGCGCTGCTTCAGAAGGCCGCCGACCCTGGCCGCGTGGTCGATCAGGCCCTCGTCGCGCAGCACGGCGAGCACGGCGAGGCCGGCCGCCGCCGCCACCGGACTGGCGCCGAAGGTGTTGAAGTAACCATATTCATCGCACAGGTGCTGCAACAGGTCGGGCCTCGTGACGACACCGGCCAGCGGATAGCCATTGCCCATGGGCTTGCCCATGGTGACGACGTCAGGCGTCACGCCGTGGCGGGCGAAGCCCCACATGCCGCCGCCGGTGCGGCCGAAGCCGGGCTGGACCTCGTCGGCGATGAACAGACCCCCGGCCGCATGAGCGGCCGCGACCGCGGGGGCGAGGAAACCGGCCGGGTCGGCGAAGACCCCGTCCGAGGAAAAGATCGTGTCGACCAGCAGGCCGGCGAAGCCGATGCCCTTGTCCTTCAGGTCGGCGATGGCGGTGCTGACGGCAGCGGCGAAACCGGTTGCGATATCGTCGCCGTAAACCGCCGATCCCGGCGCCTCGACGATGCGAACATGGGGCGCAACACGGCCCGACACGGCGGAGGAGGGGGAGACGTCGGTCACCGCCGTCGTATTGCCGTGATAGGCGGTGCGGGTGACGACGAAACCATCGCCGCCGCTGGCCAGCCGCGCGAGGCGGAGGGCGAAGTCGTTACTCTCCGATCCCGTGCAGGTGAAGACGATGTTGGAGAGGCCGGCCGGGAAGGTGGCGAGAAGCTGTTCGGCGTAGTCGTGGATATTGTCGTAGAGATAGCGGCTGTGGGTGTTGAACTGGCCAAGCTGGGCCGAGACCGCGGCGACGACGCGCGGGTGGCAATGGCCGACCGACGGCACATTGTTGTAGAGGTCGAGGTAGGCTCTGCCGTCGGCGGTGTGGATGTAGCACCCCTCGGCCTTCACGATGTGCAGGGGCTGTTCGTAGAACAGCACGGAACTGGCGCCGAAGGTCGCCTTGCGGCGGCGCACCAGCTCCTCGACATCGCGGTCGAGGCCGGCGCCGCCCTCGAAGGCGTTCAGGGCCAGGATGCGTTTCTTGGCGGCGGTCATGGGCCTGATCCTTTCAGCGGGCATCGGCGAGGAAGCGCCGGGCGAGATCGACCGTGCCGGCGACATAGGGCACGCCCATCGCTTGCGCGGTCGGCGTCTCGGCATGGGAGGCGATCCAGGCGGTGAGCTGGATCCGCCGCATCATGATGAAGGTGGGGATGATCGCCGCTTCCGTTTCGGTCAGGGGGCGGACGCCGCGATAGCCTTCCTTCCAGGCATCGAGCAGGGCGGGAACGCGCGGATCATGTTCGATGAAGCTGATCGCCGTCGCGAAATCATAGAGATACCAGGACAGGCCGCAGTCGTCGAAATCGATCAGGGTCAGGCGGTCGCTGTCGACGAGGAGATTGGCGAGGCGAAGATCGGCATGGATCAGGCCGTAGCGCGCCTCCCTCTTGCCGTAAGCCGCGAGGCGCTCGCGGATCAGGTCGACCGCCTGCTGCACGATGGCGATGGTCTCGGGCGTCAGGCCCGGACCTTTCCGCCAGTCGCCCCAATGGGGCGTATCGCCGATCGTCGTGTCGAAATCCCAGGTGAAGCGGGTGAAGCCCGGCGGCCGGGTCCAGCCGATGGCATGGGCATGCAGCCGGGCGTGAATGGCGCCCAGCTCCCGGTACCAGGGCAGCAGGTCGCCATGAGGCGGCTCCATGCCGGGGACGAATTCGAAGGCGACGACATGGCGGGTGTGGCCGTCGTCGTCGATATCGGCGATCAGCGTGCCGTCCTGTTTCGGAATGGGCGCCGGAATGGCGAGGTCGCCGGTCGCGCGCAGCGCCTCGATCCAGGCCAGTTCCGAGACGATTTCTTCCCGCGTGTGATAGTCGGGCCGATGGACGCGGAACACCGTCCGGTCGTGTGTGATGCGGTTGGTCGCGAGGAAGGTGGCGTTTTCCGAGATGGTCAGCAGGCGCAGCTCGGTTTCGTCCCCCAGGCCCCAGAGCGGCAGGGCCCCGCGCAAGGCATTTTCGAGACGGGCGAGGAAGTCGGCTTGATACACGGGTGCGATCTCCGGCGTTTCAGCGGGGCAGCAGGGCGCGCAATTCCTGCGTCGCCATGACGTTGCAATAGATCATGTTGATGATGCGCAGTTCCGCCTCGTGCAGCTCTATGGTCGCGGCGGCGCAGGCGTCTTCCACGACGACGACGTCGAAACTCTCGTCGGCGAGGCTGCGCACGGTCGAGGCGACGCATTGATCGGTGAAGATGCCGGCGCAGATCACCGTGCGGATACCGAGGTTATGCAGGACGAGGCGAAGGTTGGTGCCGGTCAGGGCGCTGTCCGTCGTCTTGGTCACAGTGATCTCGTCGCCGCGCGGCGCGAGTTCCGGCACGATCTGCGACGGCCATTCCCCCTCGGGCAGCAACAGGTTGTTGAAGCCCGGCTTCTTCTGGCTCAGCGAGCGGTCGCGGCCGTCGCGGGTCCGGCAGGCGATGCGGGCGAACAGGCATTCGATGCCGCGCGACCGGCATTCTTCCAGCAAGGCCGCGATATTGGGGATGACCGTGCCGTTCATCCGGGCGTGGAACGGCGTCCAGGCATCATGCGCGGCGAGGGCGGCGGCATCGCTGAGGGTGGCGCGGTCGGGCCGCGCCAGATAGGTGTTCTGCACGTCGATGACGAGAAGCGCGGTCGTCGCCGGGTCCAGATCCGGGTCGTCCGGCTCCGGCGCCGAAGCGTAATAGAAGGAGCGGTTGCGCCGCTTCCAGTCCGTGATGTCTCCGGTCATGCCGGCCTCCCCTGCGGGGGCGGCAGGCTCAGACGCCGCCCGTTACCTTCACCTCGACCCGGCCCCGTTCCAGCGCCCGCGCCAGCGGCCCCGTCGGCGCGCGATCGGTGATCAGATGACCGATCTCGCCCCAGCGCCCCCAGATGGCGAGGGCGTGCTGCTCGAACTTGCCATGGTCCGCGACGATCACCGTGCCCGCCGCCCGCCGCATCATGGTCTTGTAGACCGATGCCGCCAGCGGCTCCGCCTCCGAGACCCCCTCGGCCGTGATGCCCGAGGCGCCGAGGATCGCCCAATTGGCCGAATAGCCTTCCAGGAATTCGTTGGTCTCCGGCCCGCCCATGTTGCCCTCCCGGCCATTGTAGCGGCCGGGCGCCATCAGCACGGTGATGGTCGGATTGGCCGACAGCACGGTCGCGACGCCGAAGGCATGGGTGATCACGGTGAGGTCGCGGCAGACGGCGGCGATCCGGCGCGCGGCATGGGTCGTTGTCGCCCCGCCGCCGATCAGCAGCACGTCGTTCGGCCGGATCAGCTGCGCCGCCAGCTTGGCGATGGCTTCCCGCTCCGGCACCATCATGCGGTGCCGCTCCGCGACCGTCGGCTCGCTGCCGAGGGGCCGGGCCGCGCCGCCATAGGTGCGGTTGATCAGGCCTTTTTCGCCCAGCTCGAACAGGTCGCGCCGGATCGTCTCGGTCGAGACGTCGAGGGCTTCCGCCAGCTCCGACACCCGCAAGCTCGAGGAGGCCATCAGTTCCTTCACGATATGCTCGTGCCGGGCCCGCTTGCCCAGCCGCCGGGCGGGGTTTTCCTTCTCCGTCATGCCGTGTCTCGCACTCCCTCGCGCGCATGGTCATTGCGCCTGCCGCCGCCGATAGACGTATAGGACGAGACCGCCGAGGCCAAGGGCGAGGGCGGCGCCCAGCGTGCTCATGGTGCCGAGCGCGGGCACCATCGGCGTATAGCCGGCGACCATCTTGGCATAGAGCCACTTGGGGATCGTCGAATCCGCCCCGGCGGTATAGAGCGACAGCGGGAAATTGCCCCAGGACAGCAGGAAGGCGAACAACATCCCCGACCAGATGCCCGGCCACAGCAGGGGCAGGGTCACCTCGCGGAACACCTGCCAGCGGCTGCAGCCGAGGTCATAGGCCGCTTCCTCCAGCGTCGGATCGAAGCCATAGACCTGGATCGAGATGACGAGGGTGACGACCGGCACGATCCAGACGAGATGGGCGAAGACCGCCGTGATCCAACTGGTCTGGATGCCCAGCGCCGAGAACCACAACAGAAGGGCGAGGCCCAGCACCGGCTGGGGGAAGAAGATCGGCAGCAGCACGATCTTCTGGAACAGCCGGCGTCCCTTCCAGTCGTAGCGGGCGAAGGCGAGGGCGCCGAAGAAGGCGATGACGACCGACAGAAGGGTGACCGTGATGGCGACCGCGAAGGAGGTCCGGGTCAACATGCCGATCTCGAAGGATTCGGCGGTCTTGCCCCACCATTCCAGCGAATAGTCGCGCACCGGAAAACCGAAGTAGCGGCCCTTGGACAGGCTGGCCAGCGCCCCGCAGACGATAGGCAGATAGATCGCGACGAGGACGAGGATCGTCCACAGGGTGACGAAGGCGCGGCTGCGGCGGGCATTGATATCCATCTCAGCGCCTCCCTAGCAGGCGGTCGAGGTCGAGCTTGCCGAAGACCGCGAGGGTCAGCACCCCGATGAACAGCGTGATGACGACCGCGAGGGCGGAGCCGAGCGGCCAGTTCTGCGAATAGGTGAAGGCGATCTCGATGTCATGGGCGATGACGATGACCGATTGTCCGCCCAGGATCTTGGCCTCGGCGACCGCGCCGATACCGAGGACGAAGGTCAGCAGCATCCCGATCAATATGCCCGGCATGGCGAGGGGCAATTCCACCTCGCGCCAGATCTGCAGGCGCGAGGCGCCGAGATCGCGCGCCGCGTCGACGAGGTCCTTGGGCACCATGGCGAGGCCCAGCGTCATCGGGAACAGCATGAAGGGCAGGTAGGTATAGACCATGCCGGCGAGGATCATGGCGGGGGTGAACAAGATGTCCGGCCCGCCCCCGAAGCCCGCGGCCTTCAGGCTGCCGTCGAGCACGCCGTTCTTGATGAAGAACAGCACCCAACCGTAGAGCCGGACGTTTTCCGAAACGAAGAGCGGGAAGACGAACAGGACGGACACCAGCGACGACCAGCGCCCGAACAGCCGGTCCATGCCATAGGCGATGGGATAGGCGAAGACGGCCAGCAGGGCGACGGTCGCCACGGCGAAGAGGCCCGACCACAGGAACGATAGCCACACCGTGTTGCTGGTGTCGAAGATGCCGGCGTAATTCTCGAGGGTGAAGGACGAGAAGACGTCGAAGCTGCGCGGCGTCGCAAAGGAATAGGCGATGATCGCGACGAGCGGCGCGACGAAGCCCGCGAGCAGAAGCAGGGCGACGGGCAGGGCGGCTCTCGTGCCGGCGGCGGGCAGGCGCAGGGCCATGGCCTCAGCTCCCCACCACGATCGCGTCGCGGGCATCGAAGCCGAGGCGGACGCGGGCATCGCGCGCGGCATTGGCGAGGCGGCCGCGCGGCACTTCGACCAGCATCACCTTGTTCCCGACATGGACCTGATACTGCAGGCGGGAGCCGAGGGAATATTCGTTGTAGACGGTGCCTTCGAGGCAATTGTCCGCCGTCTCGCCTTCGTCCAGCAGGCGCATGAATTCCGGGCGGACGACGACGAAGGCGCGGGCCGCGCTCTCGTCCTTCGGCGGGCGGATCGTGTAGGTGCCGGGCAGGTCGATGCCCTGCCAGGTGCCGGCGGCGGATTTCTCCACCTCGATCACATTCACCTCGCCGACGAATTCGGAGACGAAACGGTCGGCCGGCGTCGCGTAGATTTCCTCGGGCGTGCCGACCTGCACGATCTTGCCGGCGCGCATCACGCCGATCCGGTCGGACATCACCATGGCTTCTTCCAGGCTGTGGGTGATGTAGATGAAGGTCTTGCCCGTCTCGCGGTGCAGGTCCTTCAATTCCTTCTCCAGGATCTTCTTCAGCTTGTAGTCGATGGCCGACAGGGGCTCGTCGAAGAACAGGACTTCCGGGTCGTAGGCGAGGGCGCGGGCCAGGGCCACGCGCTGCCGCTCCCCGCCCGAGCATTTCATCACGTTCTTGCCGTGGTAATCGGCGGGCAGGCGGACGACGCGCATGAGTTCGAGGGCGCGGGCCTTCCGCGTTTCCTTGTCGACGCCACGGACCTTCAGCGGGAATTCGATATTGTCGCCCACGGTCTTGTGGGGAAACAGGGCGAGCGACTGGAAGACGAGGCAGGTCGGCCGCTTGTTGGGCGGCACGTCGTTGATCAGCTCGCCATGCAGGGTGATATTGCCTTCGCTCGGCACATCCATGCCGGCCAGCATCCGCAGCAGGGTGGTTTTCCCTGAGCCGGACGGCCCGACGATGGTCAGGAATTCGCCCTGGCGGACATCGAGATCGATGCGGTCGACGGCGACGAAATCGCCGAAGGTCTTGCGGACCCCGACGAGTTGCAGGATGGGCTTAGGCTTCTTCACGTCGCTCGACATGACCCCTCACGCATTACAGAAGAAGATGCACCGCCCCGGCGGGGGGCGGTGCAATTCGATCAGCCGCGCACGCGCTTGGCCGCGTTCATGATGTCGAGTGCCTTGTCGTAGTCGGGCACGATGTCGTATTCGATCGAACGGGCCATTTCCTCCTCGAGGCTGTCCCACTGGATCGCTTCCAGCTCTTCCTTGGTGAAGAGCTTGTAACAATCGGGATTGCCCATCTGGGCGACCGGGTTGAAGGTGCCCTCGGCGAAGGCGACCGTGTGGGCGACATCCGGGGCCTGGACATATTTCAGGAATTCGACGGCGAGGGGGCTCGGCGCCGGATTGTTGACGAGGGAGGTCACCTCGATCCACGAAATGCCGCCCTTGCCGCCGGCCATCGGACCTTTCAGCGGGGTGATGCCGCGCAGTTGCGGATAGCCGTCGGCCCGGGCGGGCGAGACAGAATAGGTGCCGCCGGTCAGATGCAGGTCGATCTCGCCCGAGACCAGGGCCTGGTTCATGGTCGCGATGTCGCCGATCATCCTGGCGCCCTTGAACACCTTCTTCGCGGTCTCGGAGAAGGTCGCGAGTTCGGCGTCGGTGTGAATCTTGAAGGGATCGATGCCGGCGATCACGAAGAGACCGAAGACATTCCAGTCGTCCGATTCGAGGATGCCGTATTTCCCGGCGAGGGCGGGATCGTTGAACAGGTCCCAGCCGGTGTCTTCCGCGGTCTTGCGGCTGATCTTGTCGGTGTTGACGACGAAGCTGTAGGGGCCGAAGCGCTGCACGCTGCCGATCAGCTCGGTGCCGGTCTCGTCCATGGCCCATTTGTAGGGCCATTTGAACTGGGGCAGCATCTTGCCGAAGAAGGGCTCGAACTCGGCCTTGGGCAGCGGCTTGATCAGCTTTTCCGGCAGCATGACCTTGCGCGCCCAGGGGTTGTTCACATTGATCAGGTCCCAGGTCGCAATCTCGCCGGCGCGCAGGCGGTTGATCATGGTCGGGTCATTGGTCAGGCTTTCCGCCTTCACCGTCGCCGATTTCGCCGCGCGGAACGGGTCGAGCACCTGGGCGGAGTTGTAACCCTCCCAGCACAGGATGTTCAGCTCCTTGTCCCTTGCGGCGAAGGCCGAACGGGACGTCATCATCGGGCCGCCGGCAGCCAGCGCCCCGGCCGCCATACCCTTCAGAACCGACCGCCTCGAGAGATTCATGACCGTGCCCTTTCGCTGGATTGGTGCAGCGGATTCCCCGCAAGTTGTGCCACAAATGTTGGACTTGTGACTGACTGTGTTGGAGATTGGGGGTGTTCTGCGGGCTTTACAACATTTTTTTTGCAGTGCACCCTCGGCCAACTTCACACCGATCGGAGACAGGGCATGTTCGAATCTCTCGCCGGCAGCACGGTCATCGTCACCGGGGGCAGCAAGGGTATCGGCAAGGGCATCGCGAAGCGTTTCGGCAAGGCCGGCTTCAACGTCCTCGTCGTCTCCCGCCATCTGGAGGAGGCGGAAAAGACGGCGGCGGAGATCGGCGCCAACGCCTCGGCCCATGCCGCCGATGTCTCGGACCTCGATGCCTGCAAGGCGATGGCGGCCACGGCGCTCGAGCGCTATGGCAGCATCGACGTGCTCTGCGCCAATGCCGGCATCTTCCCCTCGGCCAAGCTCGACGTGATGACCTCGGCCGATTTCGACCATGTGTTGGGCACCAACCTGCGCTCCACCTTCGCCAGCGTCTCGGCCGTGCTGCCGGCGATGAAGGCGAAGACCTGGGGCCGCATCGTCGTCACCTCCTCGATCACCGGGCCGATCACCGGCTATCCCGGCTGGGCCCATTACGGCGCCTCCAAGGCGGGCCAGCTCGGCTTCATCCGCACGGCCGCGATCGAACTCGCGCCCTTCGGCATCACCATCAACGCGGTGATGCCCGGCAATATAAGGACCGAAGGTCTGGACGGCCTCGGCGCCGACTATCTCGCCAAGATGGAAGGCTCGATCCCGATGAAGCGCCTCGGCTCGGTCGACGATATCGCCAACGCGGCGCTGTTCTTCGCCTCGAAGGAGGCGGCCTATGTCACCGGCCAGAACATCGTCGTCGACGGCGGTCAGGTCCTGCCCGAATCCCTCATGGCCCTCGAAGAAATCGGCTGATCCCATCGCCCTCTCCGCCCTGGAGGGCGGAGAGGGGCTTTCTCGCGAAGGCGCCTCGTCCTTTAGTGCCGTTGGCATCGTCGGCAATGCCGTGCACAGTGACTGTCAGGGAGAAACAACCGAGGAGGCGGGAAGCCGGAACACCGGCGGCCGTAATCCATGCTCTCGCCCGTCGACCATATCCGCGAGATCGAGCGGGTCGGCGCGGGGGCTGACAGCGACCGGGATCCGACGGTCGTCCAGTCCTGGCTGCGCTGCATCCGCGACCATCGCCTCGACCCGGCACAGGCTTGTGAAGCCTATATCGTGCCGGACGGGCGCCTGCGCGAGCATCGCCAGCAGTCGGAAGACCTGATCGCCATCGCCCGTTCCGGGCTCGAAGGCCTGTACCGCCATATCGCCGGCCAGAATTACGTCCTGCTGCTGGCCGACCGCCAGGGCGTCACCGTCGATTTCCTGGGCGATCCGCAGTGGAACGGGCAATTGCGGAAAGCCGGGCTCTATCTCGGCGCCGAATGGTCGGAGGCGCGGGCGGGGACCTGCGCGGTCGGCGCCTGCATCGAGCAGGGCGAGGCCCTGACCATTCACCAGACCGATCATTTCGACAATACCCACACGCCGCTGTCCTGCACCGCCGCGCCGATCTATCGGGCCGATGGCGAACTGGCGGCGGTGCTCGACATCTCGCTGCTGTCGTCGCCGATCCAGAAGACCAGCCAGCGGCTGGCGCTTCATCTCGTCAGCGCGACGGCGCGGCGGATCGAACTGGCCAACCTGATGGCACAGGCCCGGCACGATTGGGTGCTGCGCTTCGCCCGGTCGCCGGAATTCCTCGACGTCGATCCGGAAGCGGCGATCTCGGTCGATGCCTCCGGCCGCATCCGGGGCATGACCCATGGTGGCGCGCGCATTCTGGCGGCGGCCGCAGGCGGCGACTGGCGCCGGCCCGACCGGCTGATCGGCCGGCCCCTGTCCGACTATTTCACCATGGATGTCGACGACCTGCCGGAGCTGACCCGGCGCCGCCCGACCCACGACCGGCTGCTGGTGGCAAGGGACGGCAACAGTCTCTTCGCCCATGCGATCGAGCCGCAGCACAAGGTCGCCCGCAGCCTGCTGCCCCGGCGGGACGAGATCCCGGCGCCCCTCCGCGCCCTCGGCGGCGCCGACCCGAAGATGGAGGCCTTGCAGGTCCGGGCGGCGAAACTGGCGCCGAAGCCTGTACCGATCCTCATTCAGGGCGAGACCGGCACGGGCAAGGAATTCCTCGCCCGCGCGCTGCATGACGGCAGCGGCCTGTCCGGCCCCTATGTCGCGGTCAATTGCGCGGCGATCCCCGAAACCCTGATCGAGAGCGAGCTGTTCGGCCATGCCCCCGGCGCCTTCACCGGCGCGGCGGCGGGCGGGCGCAAGGGCCTGATCGAGGCGGCGGACGGCGGCACCCTGTTCCTCGACGAGATCGGCGACATGCCGCTGGTGTTGCAGGCGAGGCTGCTGCGCGTCCTCGCCGAAAAGGAAGTGACGCCCGTCGGCGCGACCCGGCCGCGTGCCGTTTCGGTGCGCATTCTTTCCGCCTCGCACCGCGACCTCGCGGAGCTGGTGGCGGCGGGGCGCTTCCGGGCCGATCTCTATTACCGGCTGAACGCCGCGACCCTGACCCTGCCGCCCTTACGCGCGCGGCGGGATTTCGACTGGGTGCTGGATCGCCTGCTCGAGCGTTACCGGCCGAAGGGCGGCGCGCTCGCGCTGTCGGCCCCGGCGCGCGACCTGCTGCGGGGCCATGACTGGCCGGGCAATATCCGCGAACTCGACAATGCGATTGCCGTCGCCGCCGCCCTGTGCGAGGGCGGCCGGATCGAGGTCGCCGACCTGCCGGAACATTTCCAGATGCCTGTGCCCGCGAGCGATCCGCGCCGCGCAGCGCTGGAGGTGATGCTGCGCGATTGCCGGGGCAATGTCTCGGAGGCGGCCCGCCGCCTTGGCCTCGACCGGACGACGGTGCACCGCCAGATGAAGCGTTTCGGCCTCGGGGTGTAGCGCCGCAGCTGTGGCGCCCGCGCGCGCCCGTGCCGCAGCTGCGACGAGGCATTCCGCCATTCCCGGACTGGCACGGGACTTGCCATTTCTTCCTCAAGCATAACAGGGAGGAAACCATGCTCGACACCAGTCCATCGACCCGCGTGAACGCGGTGCTCAGCCGCCTCGACGAAGCCTTCGCGAAAGGCGATATCGAGGGGGCGGTCGATCTCTTCGCCACCGATTGCTATTGGCGCGATCTCGTCACCCTGACCTGGAACCTGAAGACCATGGAAGGGCGGGACGAGGTCCACGCCATGCTGCAAAGCCAGCTGGCCGAGATCGCCCCGCGCGGCTTCGTGCAGGACGCCGCCCAGGCGGCCACGGAAGCGGGCGGCGTCACCGACGGCTGGTTCGAATTCGAGACCGCTCGGGCCAGGGGTTACGGCCATATCCGCATCCGCGACGGCCGCATCTGGACCCTGCTGACCACCATGAGCGAACTCAAGGGTTACGAGGAACCGAAGGGCGTCCACCGGCCCCTGGGCGCCGAACACGGCCACGACCGCAACCGCAAGACCTGGGCCGAGAAGCGCGCGCAGGAAGCGCGGGAACTCGGCTACGAGACCCAGCCCTATGTGCTGGTGATCGGCGGCGGTCAGGGCGGCATTGCCCTCGGCGCCCGGCTGCGCCAGCTCGGCGTTCCCACCATCATCATCGAGAAGAACGCGCGGCCGGGCGATTCCTGGCGCAAGCGCTACAAGTCGCTCTGCCTGCACGACCCGGTCTGGTACGATCACCTGCCCTATATTCCCTTCCCCGAGAACTGGCCGGTGTTCACCCCCAAGGACAAGGTCGGCGACTGGCTGGAGATGTATACGCGGGTGATGGAGCTGAACTACTGGTCCTCCACCACCTGCAAATCCGCCCGTTTCGACGAAGACGCCAGGGAATGGGTGGTGACGGTCGAGCGCGAGGGCAGGCAAGTCGTGCTGCGGCCGAAGCAGCTCGTCCTCGCCACCGGCATGTCGGGCAAGCCCAATGTGCCGAAATTCGAGGGCCAGGATATCTTCAAGGGCGAGCAGCAACATTCGTCCCAGCACCCCGGGCCCGATGCCTATGCCGGCAAAAGGGTCGTCGTCATCGGCTCCAACAATTCCGCCCACGATATCTGCGCCGCGCTGTGGGAGGCGGGGGCGGATGTCACCATGGTGCAACGCTCCTCGACCCATATCGTGCGATCGGACACGCTGATGGATATCGGCCTCGGCGATCTCTATTCCGAGCGGGCGGTGGCCTCGGGCGTGACCACACGAAAGGCCGATCTCATCTTCGCCTCGCTGCCCTACCGGATCATGCACGAGTTTCAGATCCCGCTTTACGACCGGATGCGCGAGCGGGACAAGGATTTCTACGACAGGCTGGAGGCGGCCGGTTTCATGCTCGACTGGGGCGACGACGGCTCGGGCCTCTTCATGAAATACCTGCGCCGGGGCTCGGGCTATTACATCGACGTCGGCGCCTGCGATCTCGTCATCGACGGCTCGATCAAACTGAAGTCGGGCAGCGACGTCAGTCACCTGACCGAGGATGCGGTGGTGCTGAAGGATGGCACGATACTGCCGGCCGATCTCGCCGTCTATGCGACGGGCTATGGCTCGATGAACGGCTGGGCCGCCGACCTGATCAGCCGCGAGGTCGCGGACAAGGTCGGCAAATGCTGGGGCCTCGGCTCCGGCACGACCAAGGACCCGGGGCCGTGGGAGGGCGAGCAGCGCAACATGTGGAAGCCGACGCAGCAGGAAGCGCTGTGGTTCCACGGCGGCAACCTGCATCAGTCGCGCCACTATTCGCAATATCTGTCGCTGCAGCTGAAGGCCCGCATGGAAGGCCTGCCGACGCCGGTCTACGGCCTGCAAGAGGTCCATCACAAGGGTTGACCGGCCCACCTCCGGGGTCCGGCGGGGCAGGGGCGGCGGTGCCAGAGACGCCGCCCCTGTTCCTTATGGGCTTATTCCGCCGCCCGGGCGCGGGGGATGGCGTTCAGATGGTTCAGGCGAGCGAGGGCGGCGTCATATTCGCGGCGGAAGCGGGCGACCAACTCGCCCGCCGGCAGCACGGCGTCGATCGGGCCGATGCCCTGGCCGCAACCCCAGATGTCACGCCAGGCCTTGGCGCCGGCATTGCCGCCCGAGCCGAAGTTCATCTTGCTGGGATCGGATTCCGGCAGGTGATCGGGGTCGAGACCGGCATTGACGATGGAGGGGCGCAGGTAGTTGCCGTGCACGCCGGTGAAGAGGTTCGTGTAGACGATATCCTCGCCGCCGCAATCGACCACGGCCTGCTTGTAGGCTTCGGTCGCATTGGCTTCCCTGGTCGCGATGAAGGCCGAGCCGATGTAACCGAAGTCGGCGCCCATGGCCTGGGCCGCCAGGATGGAATCGCCCCGGGCGATGCAGCCCGACAGGGCGAGCGGGCCCTTGAACCAGCTGCGGATTTCCTGGATGAGGGCGAAGGGCGACAGGGTGCCGGCATGGCCGCCGGCGCCGGTCGCGACCGCGATCAGCCCGTCCGCGCCCTTCTCGACCGCCTTGTGGGCGAAGGTCTGATTGATGACGTCATGCATCACGATGCCGCCATAGGAATGGATGGCCGCGAAGACATCTTCCCGGGCACCGAGCGAGGTGATGACCACGGGCACCTTGTATTTCACGCACATCTCGACGTCGTGCTGCAGCCGGTCGTTGGACTTGTGCACGATCTGGTTGACGGCGAAGGGGGCGGAGGGCGCCTCCGGATGGTCGCGGTCGAAGGCGGCCAGTTCCTCGGTGATCCGGTGCAGCCATTCGTCGAGCTGGGCGGAGGGGCGCGCGTTGAGCGCCGGGAAGGAGCCGACGATGCCGGCCTTGCACTGGGCGATGACCAGGTCGGGGTTCGAGACGATGAACAGGGGCGCGGCGATCGCGGGCAGGGACAGGCGACGGCGCAGGCCCTCGGTCACGCCGTCGGTGGGGTCGATGATCATGTTTCCTCTCCTCACGAATTGATTATGCGCGGCTTGGAAACACTGTTACCATAAGAAACATCGTTACCACAAGGGCGCAAACAGTGACTGTCGACTTCGATGCGCGGCAATCGCGCGCGGAACTGCGGGAAGACCTGCGGGCGGCCCTGCTCGCCGCCGCCGCCCGCCTGATCTCGGAGGAAGGGCTGGGCGCCCTCGCGCTGCGCCGCCTGGCCGAGCGGGTGAATGTCTCGACGAAGGCGGTCTATACGCTGTTCGGCGGCAAGGAGGGGCTGATGGAAGCCCTCTATGTCCATGCCTTCGACGGTATCGCCAGTTTCGAGCCCGAGATCTTGAACATCGCCTCGCCCCAGCGCCGCATTCTCGAACTCCTGCGCTCCTACCGGCGCTATGCCCTGGCGCGGCCCGACCTTTATGCCGTGATGTTCGGCGATGCCGCCATGGGCCTGTCGCCATCCGCCGAGAGCCGGCGCCACGCCTGGAACACCACGCGGCCCATGCGCCAGGCCTTGCGCGAATGCCGGCCCGGCATGACCGCGGAGGAAGCGGATTTCATCATGCGCGCCCTATGGTCGGCGGTGCATGGCATCGTCAGCCTGGAGCTGCGCCAGTTGATCGGCGGCCACGACATGGCGACCCGCCTGTTCGACGAGAGTTTCACCGGCCTGTTGCGGCACTTCGGCGTGCCGTTCGATAGGGAATTGTTGAAAGAGTGAGGCGGGAGGACCCGGCCCTCCCGCCTCACCTCCCGTATCAATCCATCGTCATCCCGGCGAAGGCCGGGATCTCGCCAAAGCAAGGGCGCATTCCCTGCGCGAGGTTCCGGCCTTCGCCGGAACGACGATCTTCATGTTTCAGCGCTTCACGGTGATCGTCTGCACGTTGGTATATTCGAGCAGGCCGGCCTCGCCATTCTCGACCCCGAGGCCCGACTGCTTGTGGCCTGCGAAGGCGGCGAGGGGGGAGAGGTGCTGGGTCTCGTTGATCCAGACGTTGCCGGTCTCCAGCAATTCGCCTATGGCCAGCGCCTTTTCCGCGTCCGACGACCAGACCGAGCCGCCGAGGCCATAGTCGCTGGCATTGGCCTTGGCCACCGCTTCCTCGATGCTGTCGACCTTGAGAAGGGGCAGGATGGGGCCGAACTGTTCTTCCCGCACGATGCGGGAATCCTCCGGCGGATTGTCGAGGATGGTCACCGGCACGAAGTAACCCGGGCCTTCCGACGCCTCGCCGCCCAGCAGGAAGCTGTGGCCGTTCTTCTTCGAATCCGCGATCAGGTCGAGCACGCGGGCATATTGCTGCTTGTTCTGCACCGGGCCGATCTGGGTGCCCTGTTCGGTGCCGTCGCCGACCTTCACCGTCCGGGCATAATCGACGATGGCATCCTTCAGGGGCTCGTAGACATCCTTGTGGATATACATGCGCTTCGAGGCGATGCAGATCTGGCCATTGTTGCGGAAGGCGGCCCAGAACAATTCGGGCGCGACCTTGTTCACATCGACGTCGGGCAGCACGATGGCGGCATCATTGCCGCCGAGTTCCAGCGTCACCCGCTTCAGCGAGGAGGAGGCGGATTCCATCACCCGGCGCCCGGTCTGGGTCGAGCCGGTGAAGGCGACCTTGTCGATGCCGGGATGCGAGGTGATCCAGGGGCCGAGGGCATCGCCGCCCGAGACGATGTTGAGGACGCCCGGCGGCAGCAGGTCGCGCAGCAACTCACCGATCTTCAGCGTGGTCAGCGGCGTGAAGGGCGAGGGCTTCAGCACGATCGTATTGCCGGCGAGCAGCGCCGGGCTGATCTTGAAGAAGGCGAGGATGACCGGGAAATTCCACGGCGAAATGGCGCCGACGACACCGATCGGGACATGGCGGGTGATGCTTTTGCGCTCGGCCGAATCCTCGTTCACGATCTCGGGCAGGTTCAGCGTCGCCGTGCCCTGCACGAACATGCCGGTGCCGCCGACCTCGAATTCCGCATCGGCATAGGGCTTGCCCTGTTCGAGGGTGAGCAGGCGGCGCAGCGGCTCGATATGGGCGAAGATGCGGCCGGCGATTTCATTCAGCAGCGCGCGGCGCGTCTCGATCGGCGTCGCGCGCCAGCCGGGAAAGGCGGCGCGGGCGGCGGCCACCGCCTCGTCCAGCTGCTCGCGCGAGCAATCGGGCGCCTGCGCGATCACCGTTTCATTGGCGGGGTTCAGCACGGGGAAGGACCCCGCCCCGGCGACACCCTTGCCGCCGATGGTCATGGTGAAATCGGCTTCGAAATTCATCGTTTCTCTCCCACTTCGTTTCTTGTTCGCCCGCGCCGTCACGCCGGATACGAAACCGCGAGACTATGAGCCCCGGGGCGGGGCGAGACCATCCCTTCGGATAGGTGGGGGTGGGCAAAACTCTCGCAGCCCCGCATTCATTGGCGTTCTGCTGCGCCGCAACCAACAGCGTGCCGGCGCCATTGTTACCGTCGCAAGTCAAAGTTCGCTTTTGTCCTTGGCAAACGCATGTACACTCCGCCGCAGTATTGGGCTTTACCCAAACCGAATCGCATTTGCCGGGAGTTGTCGACGTGGCGACCTTCAAGGAATTGATCAGCGATTACGCCGCTCAGACCGGGCTGGAGCCCAAGGTGGCCGACAAGGCCCTGCGCGGTGTAATCACCTTCATCGCAACCCGCACCGCCAAGGGCGAGAAGATCCGCCTGCCGGGTCTCGGCACCTTCGAGGTGAAGAAGCGGCCGGCCCGCAAGGGGCGCAATCCCCAGACCGGCGCCGCGATCAAGATCAAGGCCAGCTCGCGCCTCGGCTTCAAGCAGGCGGC
This sequence comes from Zavarzinia sp., assembly GCF_049306435.1. Taxonomy (NCBI): domain Bacteria; kingdom Pseudomonadati; phylum Pseudomonadota; class Alphaproteobacteria; order Rhodospirillales; family Zavarziniaceae; genus Zavarzinia; species Zavarzinia sp. The sequence continues at coordinate 3,992 of NZ_JBAQRT010000395.1, read as the reverse complement.
GACCCTCGCCGTCGCCGCGCCCGCGCCGAAAAAGGCCAAACCGGTGAAAGCCGCCAAGGTCGAGGTGAAGGAAGAGGCGAAGCCGGCCAAGGCCGCGAAGGCCAAGGCCGTCAAGGCGGCGCCCGCTCCCGCGCCCGAGCCGGTGAAGCCGGCCAAGGCGGCGAAGCCCGCCAAGGCCAAGGCCGCCCCGGCGGCCAAGCCGGTCGAAGTGAAGGCGGAAAAGCCGGCGCGCAAGAAAGCCGCCAAGGCCTGATGCAGGCCGCCGCCCTTTCCTGCGCGTCATCCCGGCCTTCGCCGGGATGACGCGGGAGGGAGGGCGCGCTCTTGTTCAGGAATCGTCGTTCCGGCGAAGGCCGGAACCTCGATCCGCGTAGGGCGTGGGACCGTGTGGCCTTAGAGGTTACGGCGTGTCCCGCGCCGCCGCGATCATCGCATCCTCGATCAGCCACAGCCGGTCCTGACCCCAGGTCGCTGTCCGGCCGAAGCGCAAGGACGGCACGCCCCACAGACCCGCATCAACCATGGCCTGGCGGTTGGCTTCCGCCGTTGCCCGCCAGCCTTCGTCCGTCAGGGCGGCCCGGGCCTCGTTCCAATCGAGACCGGCGCGTTCCACCATCTGGCGCAGGCCCGCTTCCGTCCCGGCGTCGATGCCATCGGCGAAGGCGCCTTGCAGGAAGGACAGGGCGAAGGCCCGGGCCTTCGCCGCATCGGTCTTGATCGCGAAGGCGAGAATGGCGAGGCCCCGGGCCACCGGCTCGCCCAGTGGATCGGCGATGCGGCCGAAGGGCAGGGCTTCCGACCGCGCTTCCCGCGCCGTGTCGCGCACGATATAGAGCCGCTTGGCCGCCGGCACCGGCAGACCGCGCGTGACCATGGGCAGCAAGAAACGAAGATCGAGGTCGGCGCCGTAATGATCGGCGAGGGCGAAAACGCGCGGCAGCACGATATAGGAATAGGGCGAGCGGAAGGACAGGAACAGGTCCAGCCGCCGCCCGGCCAGCCGGCCCCGGCATCGCGCCGGCAGCCTCAGGATATCGCGGGGATGAAGGATCGTCGGCCCGCCATCCCGCCGCCGGGCGCCCAGGTCTTCCAGCCGCCGCTCCAGATAATGCAGCCGGTCGAGGCCCCAGTACCACTCCCCGGCATAGTGAAAGGTGGCGCCCAGATAATGGCCCAGGCGCTCGCGCAAGATTGCCCCCGTCGTGAGGGCGGCCGTGGCGTCGCTGCCGCTGGCCGGGGTCTCGCCGCGCCAGGCATCGGCCGTGATCGCGGCCGCCGACGAAGCGAAACTGCCGTCTTCGATGACCCGCAGCAGCCGTCTCTCCCCCGCGCGGGCGGCGGCCTCATCCATCGGCGCCGACAGATCGGGCACGCTTAGACCCAGATGGGCGGCTAGGCTGGCCGCGTCCTTCCTTGCATAGGCGTCCAGCATCGCGCGCTCGGGCGCGGCCCAATCGGGCGGCGGCGGCACCAGATGCGGGCGGAGCAAAACGCCCTGGCGAGCGGCGAGGGCGGGCAGGGCCATGGCCGCCAGCAGGCTGTAGGGGTCGCGGATATCGTGGAAATAGTCGATCTCGTGATGTCGGTGGCGCAGGCGGCGGCGGCTTTCCGCGATTCGGCGGCGCAGCCGGTTCAGGTGCTCGCTGGTCACGAGCCGGCTCGCCTCGCGGGCGAGCAGACGGCGCAGGGACATGATGTCCTCCCCCTCCCGGGCCTTGTCGGTGGCCCTTGTTCTTGCCGTTGCGGCGGGTAGAAGATAATGAGATTCATTAGACCGCGCAAGGCGCGGGCGCGGCTTGCCGCCGGCCGGCGCGGCCCCTATCCTGAGCATCAAACGACAAGAACGAGGGGAGTGACATGATCGATCTCTATACGGCGCCGACGCCGAACGGCTGGAAGGCTTCGGTCACGCTGGAGGAACTGGGGCTTCCCTACGCGGTCCATGCCGTCAACATCATGGCGGGCGAACAGAAGACGCCGGAATTCCTGGCGATCAACCCGAACGGCCGCATCCCCGCCATCGTCGACCGGGACGAGGGGGACTTCGCCGTCTTCGAATCCGGCGCTCTGATGATCTATCTCGCCGAGAAGGCGGGGGCGCTGCTGCCGGCCGAGCGCAAGGCCCGTTCCCGCGTCATCCAGTGGCTGATGTTCCAGATGGGCGGCGTCGGCCCGATGATGGGCCAGGCCAATGTCTTCCATCGTTACATGCCCGAAAAAATCCCGGTCGCCATCAACCGCTACCAGACCGAGGCGAAGCGCCTGCTGACGGTGCTCGACACGCAGCTGGCCGGCGCGGAATTCCTGGCCGGCGATTATTCGATCGCCGATATCGCCAATTTCTGCTGGGCGCGCACGCACAGCTGGTCGGGCGTCGCCATCGACGACCTGCCCAACCTCACCCGCTGGCTGGCGGCGGTCGAGGCGCGGCCGGCGGTGCAGCGCGGCCTGAAGGTGCCCTTCGATATTTCCGAAGTGTTCAAGGGCGAGGATGCGGGCAAGCGCTTCGCCGAAAGCGCCCGCACCATCGTCACCGGCGGCGACAAGACCTGACCGCCGCCGCGACGATTGGCAGCGGGCGGGGCCTTTGCCCATCTGCTATGTCAGGCGGGTGAGGGGCCAGTGAGGATTTCATGGCACAGACGATCTACGAACAGATCGGCGGGGAAGAAGGCGTCCGCCGCCTCACCCGCCGCTTCTACACCCTGATGGATGAATTGCCGGTGGCGGCGGCCTGCCGCGCCGTGCATGGTCCGTCGCTCGAAGGCGCCGAACAGAAGCTGTTCGACTATCTGACCGGCTGGCTGGGCGGCCCGCCGCTCTATACCGACAAGCACGGCCATCCCATGCTGCGTGCCCGCCATCTGCCCTTCGCCATCGGCGAAGAAGAAATCGAGGGCTGGCTGACCTGCTTCGCCTATGCCTGGGCCGAGGTCGCGGCGGACCTTCCGGCGCGCGACATCGTCATGCGCAAGGTGGTCGAATTGGGCCGCCACATGCGCAACAAGGACGTGGAGCCGGTTCAGAAGGTGACTTCCCTGCTGTAATAGGGCAGGCCGATCCGGCGGGGGGTATGGAGGCCTTCCGCCGTCACCTTGTTCAGATGGGCGGCGATTTCTTCCATGCTGGCGAACCAGACGCCGCCCTTGCCCTGCATCTCGTCGATCATGCGGGCAATGGCGTCGAGCCGTGACGGCCGCGCGCTGACCCAGGGGTGCCAGACCCCGACCCAGACCCCGCCATAACGCCAGGCCGCGTCGAATTCCGCCATGAACACGGATTTCGCCTCGTCGGGGGAGCGCACGGTCATCTGATAGCCGAAGTCCGGGGCGTGGACATATTGCGGCCAGTCGTCCAGCGCCCAGCTGCTGGGGATCTCGACGAAGGAGCCGCCACCGGCGGCATCGACCATATGGGGCACGTCGTCGGTCATCAGCGAGGCGTCATAGGCGAAGCCGTATTTGACCAGAAGATCCGCCGTCGCCGACGAGAAATTATAGAGCGGGGCGCGGAAGCCGCGCGGCTTTTGCCCGGTCATGCGGTGGATGGTCTCGACCGCGCGGGCGAACAACTCCTCCTGCCGGTCGACGGGCAGGGCGTTGTAATTTTCGTGGATATAGCCGTGATGGGCGATCTCGTGGCCGCCCTTCAGGATGGCCTCGACCAGATGCGGATAAGTCTCCATGCACCAGGCGGGATAGAAGAAGGTCTGCTTCAGGCCCCGCTCGGCATAGAGGCGCAGGATGCGCGGCACCGCGATCTCGTCGTAGCGCAGCCAGGATGTGGTGGCGACCAGCTCCCTGGCCTTCGTCCCCTGTTCCATGTGAAGGCTGCTGTCGGTGTCGATGTCGAAAGTGAAGGCGACGGCACAGCGCGCGCCATGGGGCCAGGGCACCGGGTTCTCGATCATCGACGCATCTCCCTCTACGGCACTTGTATCGTCATGAGGGAGAGGTCTCGTCGCAAGATCCCGGCCTTCGCCGGGATGACGA
>NZ_JBAQRT010000394.1:0-5402 GCF_049306435.1 Zavarzinia sp. | reverse complement strand
CCCTCGTTCTTGTCGTTATTGTTGTTTGCTTGCGGGGCTGGCTCCCGCTTCGGGGCCTATGAGGCGCCGGCCTTCGCCTGCGCCAGCAGGCCGCGGCGGATCGCCCGGCAGCTTTCGATGGCGGCGGCCTGAAAGGCGTCGGCCGCGAAAGTCGCGCCACCGTCCTGCAGCCAGGCCGCCAGCATGGTGGTCGTGACCTGCAGCATCAGGCTGGCGGCCAAATCCGGCGGGCAGCCCGGCGGTGGCGGCGCATGACGGGCCAGCGCCACGATCATCAGGCTCATGCCCGGCAGCGCCAGCGATTGCGCGACAGTGCCGAGGCTGAAGCCCGGCCGGGCGCAATATTGGCGCAGGAACAAGACATGATCGGCGCCGCCCTGGCCCTGCAGCGCCTGCTCCAGCAGGGGCTGGACCAGCGCGCGCAGGCAGGTCGGCAGGTCCGGCCGGGCCGATCCCGTGGCGCCTGGATCGAGGATGGCCAGCCGCCGCGCGTCGATCGCCTTCAGCCGCTCGACCACGATGGCGCGATAAAGCCCCTCGCGCGAGCCGAAGTGATATTGCAGGGCGGTCTGGTTGCGCTGGCCGGCCCCTTCGAGGATTTCGGTGGTCGCCACGCCGTCGAAGCCCCGCTCCCCGAACAGTCTCAGGGCGGAGGCGAGAATGGCATCCCGCGCGTCGATCCGGCTCATGGGCCCTCCCCCTGGCGGTTGTCTCCAGCCACGATAATGCCAGGCATTAAATTCGCCAAGGCAAATTGATGGCGGGCATTAGAAAACGCGATCCGGAAAAGGGGCGGGCCGATGGGGGCCGGGGGCGCTCAGCTCTTGGGCGGGACCGGGCGCGACTTGCCGTTCGAATCGATGGCAACGAAGGTGAAGGTCGCCTCGGTCACCTTGAAGGTATCCTCGCTGTCGCGGCTGCGGCGCCAGGCTTCGACGCGGATCTTCATCGAGGTCCGTCCGACATCGATGATCTCGGCATAGAGGCTGACCTCGTCACCGACGGCGACCGGCCGCAGGAAGGCCATGCCCTCGACCGCGATGGTGGCGCAGCGGCCCCGGGCGCGCCTCGCGGCGGCGCTGCCGGCGGCCAGATCCATCTGGGCCATCAGCCAGCCGCCGAAAATATCGCCGGCCGGGTTGGTATCGGCCGGCATGGCGATGGTGCGGATGGTCGGCTCGCCGGCCGGTGGCTGTTCGTTGGGTTGGACTGGCACGTAGGCGCCCCTCGTCGGCAAGTGATCGCCCCTGTTACTCGGCGCGGCCCTGGATCTGGCGGGCGTGGCCGGCGCGGATCACGGTTTCGCAATGGCGGGCCAGGGATTTCCGGCTGCCCGCTTCGGTAACCGTCAGCGGCGCATGGAATTCGATCTCGGCGGTGATCGGCCCGAAGCTGAGGGCCTGCACGAGATGGGGCGCCAGTTCCATGTCGCCGAACCAGGTGAAGAAGGGCCGGTAGTCGCGGCCCATCGGCATGCCCTGCAGTTGGGTGTAACTGACCGTGACCGGCTGGACGACCACGGGGCCGACGCCGCCGCCCCGCCGGGGCACTTCGATCTCGGCGGCGCCGAACAACGCGCTCTTGAACGGCAGGACGCGGCAACCATCGGACGAGGTGCCTTCCGGGAACAGGATCAGATTGTCGCCGCCGCGCAGCCGGTCGACGAGCACGTCGCGGCTTTCGGCGGTGCGGCTGCGCTTCTCGCGCTGGACGAAGACGGTGCGCTGCAGTTTCGCGAGGAAGCCGAAGATCGGCCAGCCCTCGATCTCGCTCTTGGCGACGAAGGAGCCGGGAATGACCGCCGACAGCACCGGGATGTCGAGCCAGGACGAGTGATTGGCGATATAGAGAACGGCGCCCCGCTTGTGCCGGCGGCCGTGAACGACGAGCTTCACGCCCAGCGCCCGGCACAGCATCTTGTGAAAGAAGAAGGGCACGGCCACGGCGATCTTGCGGTCGAGCGCGAGGGCCAGCAACTGCACCGGCACCATGAGCACGAGCAGCGCGACGAAGACCGACAGGCGCGAGAAGGCCCGGATCCGGCCGAGGCGCGACTGGCCGGGCAGCGCGGGCGCCGGCAGGTCGGGCCATTCGCCGGCCTCGAACTGGAACGGATCCCGCCGACGCGAACGTCCGGCGAAGCGCCGCGAGGCGCTGCGCTTCTCGGCTTCCGCGGCAGCGGTCATGGCTTGCGCATGGCCCGGGCGAGGATATCCGCCGCCTTGTCGAGTTCGTTGCGGTCGGCCCGGTCGAGCGGGATGCCATAGAGTTCGAGCCGGTGATCGACGAGGCGGAAGCCCAGTTCGCGGGCGACGAATTCCTGCAGCTTCTCGATATCCTCGTTGCGGAACTCGATCACGCGGCCGGTCGCCAGATCGATCAGGTGATCGTGATGCGAATCGGGCACTTCCTCGTAACGCGAGCGGCCGTCGCGGAAATCGTGACGCTCGAGAATGCCGGCTTCCTCGAACAGCCGCACGGTGCGATAGACGGTGGCGATCGAGATCTTGGGATCGAGCGCGATGGCCCGGCGATACAATTCCTCGACATCCGGGTGGTCGGCCGATTCGGACAGCACGCGCGCGATCACGCGGCGCTGATCCGTCATGCGCATTCCCTTGGCGAGGCAGATATTCTCGATTCGATCGGACATCGGGCTTAGTCTCGGACCACTTCCGGGGGCTGTATCGCGGGGCCTATTCCCCGAACTGTCATGCAATTCGCCGCAGTATGCCGCGACGGGCCAGCGGCGTCACCCGGAACAAGTCAAAAAAAGCCGATATCCCCCGCCAGCCCTCCCGCCTTGCGCGCGGCGGGGCGAGGATGGCGCTTTCGATCCCCGGTATGCCGGCTATCATGGACTTCGCCTCCATGATCCTGCCCGTGACAGACCACAGCCTCATGCCGAATTCCGACCCGTTTCCCTCGCCCACCCCCGCCGGACAGGAAGCACCGGCGCCGATACGCTATGTCCGGCTCAACCCCGGCGACCCGGCGCCCTGGTTCAGGCAACGCAGCACAAGCAACCCGGCCTATGCCTTCGACACGGTGGCTGGCCGCCATGTCGTCCTGCTGTTCTTCATTTCGGCCGGCGATCCGCTTTCGGCCGCGGCGCTTCAGGCCGTCGAGCGGAATCGCGGCCTGTTCGACGATCAGCATTGCTGCTTCTTCGGCGTGTCATCCGATGCCGACGACGAGCGGCAGGCCCGCGTCCGGGAAAGCCTGCCGGGACTTCGGCATTTCTGGGATTTCGACGGCGCCGTCGGCCGGGCTTACGGTGCCCTGCCCATGGAACCTCAGCCGGCCGGCCGCGTGACCGGGCGGCGGTTCTGGCTGGTGCTCGACCCCCTGCTGCGGGTCGACCGGGTCTTTCCCCTGCTGCCCGGCGGCGCCGAACAGGCGGAATTGTTCGATCATCTGTCGCGGCTGCCGCCGCCGGCCCTTCACGCGGGCCGCCCCACGCAGGCCCCGGTGCTGTTGCTGCCCCGGGTGTTCGAGCCCGACCTGTGCCGACGGCTCATCCAGCATTACGATGCGGTCGGCGGCACGGAGAGCGGTTTCATGCGCGAGATCGACGGCATGACCCGGCTGGTCACCGACCCGGGCCACAAGCGCCGCCGCGATGTCGAGATCGCGGACGAAGCCCTGATCGCCGAGACGCGGGGTCGCATCCACCACCGGATCGCGCCGCAGATCCGCAAGGCCTATCAGTTCGAGGCGACGCGGATGGAACGCTATCTGGTTGGTTGCTACACGGCCGAGGACGGGGGCCATTTCAGGCCGCACCGCGACAACACGACCAGGGGCACGGCCCATCGCCGCTTCGCGGTCTCGATCAATCTGAATGACGATTTCGAGGGCGGAGACATTTTCTTCCCGGAATTCAGCCCCGAAGGCCTGGTGCCGCCACCGGGCGGCGCCGTCGTCTTTTCCTGTTCCCTGCTGCACAGCGTGCGGCCGGTGACCCGGGGACGCCGCCTCGCCTTCCTGCCTTTTCTCTACGACGAGCCGGCGGCGAGGATCCGGGCCGAGAACTTGCGTTTCTTCGAGGGCGCGGACAGCGCCGGCGGCTGACGACGCCCAGCACGCGGACAAAAAAAGGGCGGCCGCGCGGCCGCCCTGATCTTGCCCGTCAGCCCTCAGGCGCGGCGGGTGCGCTTGCGGCGCGAGGTGCCGAGGCCGATCTTCTTCGCGAGGTCGCGGCGCTGTTCGGCGTAATTGGGGGCGACCATCGGATAATCCGGCGGCAGTTCCCAACGGGCGCGATATTCGTCCGGGGTCATGCCATAGGCGGTCATCAGGTGCCGCTTCAGCATCTTCAGCTTCTTGCCGTCTTCGAGGCAGATCAGATATTCCGGCGTCACCGACTTCTTGATTGCCACGGCCGGCTGCGGCCGGGCCGGTGCCGGCTCTTCCTTCGGCGTGCCGATGCCGGCCAGCGTCGCGTAGACCTGCTGAATCAACTGGGGCAGCTCGGAGAGCGGAACCGAGTTATTGGAAACATGGGAGGCGACGATATCTGCCGTCAGGGACAGAAGCTCGCTGTGCACTGCCTTTTCTTCGCTCATCAGGTGCCCTTTCCACGCGCAACGCGTGTTGTGCCGAAGCCTGCGCCCCGGCGAATGTATCGACCCGTCGCCCGAAGTATCGACTGCGCCCTCGCCGTTGACTTCCGGATTGCCCCCCGCTCCATCTGTCCCGATTTCGTCTGCACGAGACCTTGAAGGGGCCTCGGAAAATCCATCGAAACGGCAGCAACGACAAGCGGCAGTTTATCTTCATGCCGACTGATTTTGATCTATAAGGTGCCCGTTCGGGGAAATCAATTGATGTTTACATTGATCTTCAAAATCACAAAGTGATCGCTAGCAAAACATCCCGATGGCGAGGTGATCGACTGGCACTCGCCCGGTCGAAATCATCGAATTGCACCCACTGTTCGAAATGGGTGGATTGTTGGTGATAAAACCGGTCAGGCCGAGAGGTCGCGTGTCAGCACCAATGCATCCACGGGGGCGCCGGACGGCCGCGTGTAATAGTTGCGTCGCCGGCCCGCATTGATGAAACCGGCCGAGCGGTACAGCGAAATCGCGGCAAGATTGTCGATCGCGACCTCGAGAAAGGCGACAGCCGCGCCGGCCGCCACCGCCCGCGCCAGTCCGGCGGTCAGCAGGCGCCGGCCAAGGCCCCGGCGCCGGTCGGCGGGGGCGACCGCCAGGGTGATGATCTCGGCTTCATCGGCGGCGACGCGCAGCAGGATGAAGCCGCCGGGCGCGATCAGGGTGATGGCGCCGGCGCCGAAGGCCAGCGGGCGGAGGGTTTCGGTATCCCAGGGCGCATGGGGGAAGGCCGCGAGATGCAGCGCGGCGAGATCGGGCAGATCGCCTTCGGCCGCGGGGCGC
>NZ_JBAQRT010000393.1:0-25793 GCF_049306435.1 Zavarzinia sp. | reverse complement strand
TCGCACCACCGGTCTCCGCCAGCACCTTGGTGATCGCCGCCGTCAGCGACGTCTTGCCATGGTCGACGTGACCGATCGTGCCGATGTTGCAGTGCGGCTTCGTCCGCTTGAAACTTTCCTTGGCCATCGTGGCTCTCCGTAACTCTAGCGGTTTCGAACTCAGGCGTACTTGGCGCGGACTTCATCCGCGACCGCCTGAGGCACCGGCTCGTAGTGGGCAAATACCATGGAGTACTGCGCGCGACCCTGGGTCATCGAGCGCAGCGTGTTGATGTAGCCGAACATGTTGGCCAGCGGGACATTGGCGTTGATCACCGCCGCGTTGCCCCGGCTCTCGGTGCCCGAGATCTGGCCGCGACGGCTGTTCAGATCGCCGATGACCGAGCCGACATAATCTTCCGGCGTCACGACCTCGACCTTCATCACCGGCTCGAGCAGCTTCGGGCCCGCCTTTTCCATGCCTTCCTTGAAGGCGGCACGGGAGGCGATTTCGAAGGCGAGAACCGAGGAGTCGACGTCATGGTAGGCGCCGTCGATCAGCGTGGCCTTGAAGTCGATCATCGGGAAGCCGGCGATGACGCCGTTGTCCGAGACCGAGGCGATGCCCTTTTCGACGCCCGGGATGTATTCCTTGGGCACCGAACCGCCGACGATCGCGCTCTCGAACACACGGCCCTTGCCGGCTTCGAGCGGCTCGAACACCAGCTTGACGCGGGCGAACTGGCCCGTGCCGCCGGTCTGCTTCTTGTGGGTGTAATCCACTTCGGCGCGCTTGGTGATCGTTTCGCGATAGGCGACCTGGGGAGCGCCGACGGCCGCGTCGACCTTGTAGGTCCGGCGCAGGATGTCGACCTTGATCTCCAGGTGGAGTTCGCCCATGCCCTTCAGGATGGTCTGGCCGGATTCCTGATCGGTCGAGACGCGGAACGAGGGATCCTCGGCGGCCAGCTTGCTGAGCGCGATGCCCAGCTTTTCCTGGTCGGCCTTGGACTTCGGCTCGATCGACAGCTCGATGACGGGCTCGGGGAATTCCATCTTCTCGAGGATCACCGGCTTGTTCGGATCGCACAGCGTGTCGCCGGTACGGACTTCCTTGAGGCCGGCCAGGGCGACGATGTCGCCGGCGAAGGCTTCCTTGACGTCCTCGCGGCTGTTCGCGTGCATCTGCAGCATGCGGCCGATGCGCTCGCGCTTGTCCTTGGTCGAGTTCAGCACCGCGGCGCCGGTCTCGAGCTTGCCCGAGTAGACGCGGCAGAAGGTGATCGTGCCGACGAACGGATCGTCCATGATCTTGAACGCGAGAACGGCGGTCGGCTCGTCATCCGAGGAATGACGCTCGACTTCCTCGCCGGTCTTGAAATCGATGCCCTTGATCGCGGGGACGTCGAGCGGCGACGGCATGTAGTCGATCACGGCGTCGAGCAGGGGCTGCACGCCCTTGTTCTTGAAGGCGGAACCGTTCAGCACGGGAACGAAGGCGAGCGCGATCGTGCCCTTGCGGATGCAGGCCTTGAGGGTCGCTTCATCCGGCTCGGTGCCTTCGAGATAGGCCTCCATCGCCGCGTCGTCCTGCTCGACGGCAGTCTCGACCAGCGTGTGGCGATACTCGGCGGCCTTCTCGGCGTATTCGGCCGGGATGTCGATGATGTCGAACTTCGCACCCAGCGACTCGTCGCGCCAGATGACCGCCTTCATCTTCACGATGTCGATGATGCCGGCGTATTCCGACTCGGAGCCGACCGGGATCGACAGCACGAGCGGCTTGGCGCCGAGGCGATCGACGATCATGTCGACGCAGCGATAGAAGTTGGCGCCCGTGCGGTCCATCTTGTTGACGAAACACATGCGCGGCACGCCGTATTTGTCGGCCTGGCGCCACACGGTCTCGGACTGCGGCTCGACACCGGCGACAGAGTCGAACACGGCAACCGCGCCGTCGAGCACGCGGAGCGAACGTTCGACTTCGATGGTGAAGTCGACGTGCCCGGGGGTGTCGATGATGTTGACGCGGTGGTTGTTCCAGAAACAGGTCGTCGCGGCGGACGTGATCGTGATGCCGCGTTCCTGCTCCTGCTCCATCCAGTCCATGGTGGCGGCGCCATCATGCACTTCGCCGATCTTGTGCGAACGGCCGGTGTAATAGAGGATTCGCTCGGTCGTGGTGGTCTTGCCGGCGTCAATATGGGCCATGATGCCGATATTGCGGTAGTCGCCAAGCGGCGTCGTACGAGGCATGTCGATACGCTCCCGTTACCAGCGATAGTGCGAGAAGGCCTTGTTGGCCTCCGCCATGCGATGGGTATCTTCGCGCTTCTTGACGGCCGTGCCGCGGTTGTTCACCGCGTCCATCAGCTCGCCCGAAAGGCGCTCGGTCATCGTGTGCTCGGAACGCTTGCGCGCCGAAGTGATGAGCCAGCGAATGGCCAGCGCCTGGCTGCGCTCGTTGCGCACTTCCACGGGGACCTGATAGGTCGCGCCGCCGACGCGGCGGCTGCGCACTTCGATCGCCGGACGGACGTTCGACAGGGCGTCGTGGAACACGCGGATCGGGTCCTGCCCAGTCTTGGACTGGATGCGGTCGAAGGCGCCATAGACGATCGTCTCGGCAGCGGACTTCTTGCCGTCATACATCAGGCTGTTCATGAACTTGGTCACGACGATGTCGCCGAACTTGGGATCCGGCAGAACTTCGCGTTTTTCGGCACTGTGGCGGCGAGACATGGGGCCTCTCCTTACTTCGGACGCTTCGCGCCGTACTTCGACCGGCGCTGCTTACGATTCTTCACGCCCTGGGTATCAAGGACGCCGCGAATGACGTGATAACGGACACCCGGCAAATCCTTGACGCGACCGCCACGGATCAGCACGACCGAGTGCTCCTGAAGGTTGTGGCCTTCGCCGGGGATATACGAGGTGACCTCGAACCCGTTGACGAGGCGGACACGGGCGACCTTGCGAAGGGCCGAGTTCGGCTTCTTCGGAGTCGTCGTGTAAACGCGGGTGCAAACGCCGCGCTTCTGGGGGTTGCCGGTGATCGCCGGAACCTTGTTCTGGTAGGCCGGCTTCTGACGCGGCTTACGGAGCAACTGATTGATGGTCGGCATCAGTCCTTGCCTTCTCTTCCCTCGTTCGAGTCACGTAAGCCCCCGCCAGATTGTCAAAGAGCGGGCTCACGCAACAAAATCGGCCTACAGCGCTCTCGGCGCTGTCGCCGACCAAAATCTCGTGGCCCCGGGTTATCCGTGACCGATGTCCGGTACTCTTAACTCGTCGACGCCGCGTTCAGGTTGAACCCCTGCCACCGCCGTCCGAGTGGAGGCGCGAACATATGGGCGAGGTCCCGACTCGTCAAGCGGAAAGCGGGTGGCCTCCGACGAATCCGGCAAGCCCTGCAACGGCCGCATGGATCTTCATTCCGGCGCCTTACAACTGGGCGGGAAGCGGCGCCGAAACAAGGCCTTCGGCTTCGAGATGGGCGGCGGCGCGCAGGGCGATATCCTCCCGCCAGGGCGCGGCGATCAGCTGGACGCCAATCGGTAGCCCCTCTTCCCCGGCCCGCGGCACGGGAACGGCGCAGACCGGCAGGCCGATCGCCGAGATGGGCTGGGTGAACAGCCCGAACATGGGCCGGACAGGCACGGTCTGGCCCCGCAACGCCATGGTCTTCTGGCCGACCTTCGGCGCCGACATCGGGGTGGAAGGCGCGATCAGCAGGTCGAATCGCTCGAACAGGCGGGCCGCCTGCCCGGCATACCAGCGCCGGACCTGATGGGCCTTCACCGACCAGGCGGCCGGCAGCAGGGCGCCCGCCAGGAAGCGGTCCCGCGTCTCGGGATCGAAATCGAGCGGCCGCGCCCGCAGGCGGTCGAGATGGAAGGCCGCGCTTTCGCTGTTGGTGATGATGAAGGCGGCGGCCCGGCCGGCTTCGGCCCCGGGCAGTTCCACCACTTCCCGCGCGCCGAGGCCGCGGGCCACGATCTCCACCGCCCGGCTGGCGGCGGCCATGCCGGCGGTATCGAAATGCCCGCCCAGCACCGCGACGCGCAGCCCCCCGATGCCGAGGCCGAGCCGGTCGGAGACGGGCTCGATCGCCCGGCGGGCACAGGCATGGTCACCCTCGTCATGGCCCTGTAGGAGGTCATAGGCGAGGGCGAGGTCGCCGACGTCACGGGCGAAGGGGCCCAGATGATCGAGACTGTCGCAGAAGGGAAAACTGCGGCTGCGCGGCAGGCGGCCATAGGTCGGCTTCAGGCCGAAGATGCCGCAGAGCGAGGACGGCACCCGGATCGAGCCGTTGGTGTCGGAGCCAAGCGACAGGGGGGCGAGGCCGCCGCCCGTCGCCGCGCCGCAGCCGGACGACGAGCCGCCGGCCATGTGGTCCGGGGCGTGGGGATTGCGGCAGGCGCCGTCATGGGCATTCTCGCCCGTGAAGTCATAGGCATATTCGCCCATGTTGAGGGCGCCGAGGGGCACCGCGTCCGCCGCCAGCAGCCGCTCGACCAGCACGGCGTCGCGGGTCGCCGGGGTGCGTTCCCGGTTGATCAGGCTGCCGGCCCTCGTTGGCAGGCCTTCGAGATCGAACAGATTCTTGACCGCGAAGGGCACGCCCGCCAGCGGCCCCAGGGGCTCGCCCCGCGCCCGCCGCGCGTCGATGGCATGGGCGGTCGCGATCGCGCGCCGCGCCGTCACATCGGTATAGGCGTTCAGGATGGGGTTGATCGCCTCGATCCGGTCGAGGAACAGGCGGGTGACGGAAAGGGCGGTGGTGCGGCCCTCGCGGACCGCGGCGGCGATCTCGCGCGCCGACGCGAAAGGATCGAGGCTCACGGGGCTACCGGCTCGAAGACGCCGTCGAGGTCGAGCGTATCGTCGCCCAGCGGCGCCGCCTCGACCAGAGCCGCCATGGCGGCGGCGAGTTTCAGGAACTGGAGGACACCGGGGCGGGCCACCGCCGGGATGTCGAGGCCGAGCGCGGGCGCGACGGCATTCATATAAGTGTCGGCATCGAAATCGGAAGGCATACGCAAGATCCCCGGGGCGACAAGATCTCCCCCGGCCGGTCAGGGCCGGGGGAGACGGCTACACTGTCACTCGGCCGGTTCGGGTACCGCATGGGTATGCCCGCCGCCGACATTCACCGAGGATGGTACCACCCGCCGGGCGGCGAGGGCGAGCCCCAGCGCGACCAGAAGATAACCGGCGACCACCGTCGGGCTTTCGCCGATGCCGATGACATGGCTGTGCATGAAGCCGAAGAAGGTCATGGCCGCCGCCGCCAGCGAGAAGAAGCAAGCCTTCATGAACTGCCGCTCGATGATGAAGACGGCGATCGCCCCCAGCATCAACCCGCCGAGGATGGCGCCACCGCCCAGCACTTCGAGCCCGTGGTAGACGACGCCGTTCATCGCCAGCTTGTCGCCGAGCGCGGCCGCCGTGGTGCCCGCCGCGCCCAGCGCCCCGTCGATCTGGACCTTGGCCCAGTCGGCGAGATGGGGGGTGAGGGCGAGGACGATGGCCGGGGCATGGCTGCGCGGCGTCTCCTGGAAGGCCTGGGAGCCGATCAGCATGCCGATATAGAGAAGAATGGGCGCGATCGCGACCACGGGGACGAGGGCGAGCATCAGCGCGATGATGCCGAACCACGACAGCACGATCACCATGGCACCGACCGCGGCGGAATAGCCGATGCGCCCGCCCATGGCCTTCCAGCCCGGATGGCCGATATAGACCGCGTTGATGAAGGGATTGCCCATCAGGCAACCGATCAGGCTGACCACGCCGTCGGCGGTCAGCACCCGGGTGGTCGGATAGGTATCGCCGGCGACTTCCGCCGATTCCACATTATCCATGGCCTCGACGAGGTCGTAGATGCCGAAGGGAATGGCGGTGACCAGGATGATGCCGAGGAACTGGAAGCCGCTGAAGACATGATCGAAGGCCGGGAGCGGCACCGAGAAGCCGAAGCTGGACAGGGCGCCCGCGACCCCCTCGCCCGACATGCCGCCGAAATTGAAGCCGAACAGGTTCGAGCCCCAGGCGATGACGCAACCGACGATGATGGCGACGAGGCCGGCCGGCAGGTTCTTCGGATATTTCAGGCCGCCGAACCACGCCATCAGGATGACGCCGAAACAGGCAAGGCCGATCACCGGCGTGACGAACATTTCGAGCGCGGGCTTCATCGAGATGAAGGTGACCGAGACGCCGGCCAGCGTGCCCAGCAGGGCGGCGCGCGGCGTGATGCGGCGAATGATCGGGGCGACGAAGCCGCCCGCCATCAGCACGAAGCTCTGGATGAAGACCCAGGTCAGGCCCGCCTCCCAGCCCTTGATCGGATCGCCGGTGGTCAGGGTGATGGGCAGCATGATGACGAAGGTCACCACGAACATGTGAGGCACCGAAATGCCCGACGGCAGGGCGCAGACATCGCTGCGCCCGGTCTTCTGCGCCAGCTTGTAGGCCAGCCAGGCGTAATAGCCGGTCGACAGGGCCATCATCAGACCCATGGCCGGCAGGATGCGGCCGAAGACGATGTCGTCGGGCATCTTCAGCACGAAGCGCAGCAGGCCGGTCAGCACCAGCATGTTGACGAGAATATTGGTGCCGAACCCGAAGAAGGCGTTGAGGTCGCCCGGGGTCCAGAGTTTCGGTTTGGTCATGGTCGTCATTACGCAGCCCCCTGCCCTATTCCGCCGCCACGGCGGCGCAAGCCCCGAGCGCCGACACCACCTTGGCGGCATCGCTCACCCAGCCGAAAATGCCGCCCTGAGCCTTGACCATGCGCAGGGCAACCTCGTGAAATTCCGGGAAATAGGAGCCGCAGGCATCGCCGATGGCGACGCAGCGATAGCCCCGGTCATTGCCTTCACGGATCGTCGTGTGGACGCAGACTTCCGTGGTCACGCCGCAGACCAGCAGCGTGTCGATGCCCTTGTTGGCGAGAACGAGGCCGAGGTCGGTCGCGAAGAAGGCGCCCTTGCCCGGCTTGTCGATGACGACTTCGCCCGCGATCGGATAAAGCTCGGGGATGATGTCCTGGCCCGGCTCGCCCCGGATCAGGATGCGGCCCATGGGACCCGGCGCGCCGATCCTCGTCGTCGGGCTGCCGCGATTGACCTTGGCCGGCGGCGCGTCCGACAGGTCGGGCCGGTGCCCTTCCCTTGTGTGGATGACCAGCATGCCGGCCCGCCGCGCGGCTTCGAGCACCGCCTTGGCCGGCGGGATCGCCTTGGCCAGCAGCGAGACATCATTGCCCAGGGTCTCGCCGAAACCACCCGGCTCGAGAAAATCCCGCTGCATGTCGATGATGACCAGCGCCGTGCGCTCAAGCTCGGCACCAAGGGCACCGGGCTCCGCCTCGAGAAGGAATTTGGTCATGCCACGCCCCCTGGAAAATCGCCTTGTATGCAATGCAAAAGGCAGACCAAGCGCGGCGGTCCTGTCACAAGACGATCAACTTATTGTTCCATAAGGTGTTTCACGGATCGCACCAGACCGGGGTGAAGACCTCGACGACACAGAGCCGTCTATTTTTTGTGCATGTATACAATTATTGGTCAACCGTGATTGAATTCCGCGCAGGCTTCAGGTAGGAGAATTCCATGAGCAACGACGACGTGCCCGACCTCTGGATCGATCATCCGACCGCCCTGGTGGAAATCCGGGCGGCTTTCGAGGCTTACGAGCGCGCGCTGATGGCCAATGACACGGTGGCGCTCAATCACTTCTTCTGGCAGGACCCCCGGGTGCTGCGCTTCGGGCCGGGCGAGAATCTCTACGGCGCCGAAGCGATCGCCGCCTATCGCAGCGGCCGCGATGTCTCCGACCTCGCCCGTACCCTGGAAAACACCAGGATCACCACCTTCGGGCCGGACCTCGGCGTCGCCAACACCGAATACACCCGCATCAAATCCGGCCGCCGCGGCCGCCAGACCCAGGTCTGGGCCCGCCTGCCCGAAGGCTGGCGCGTCGTCTCCGCCCACGTCAGCCTGCTGGACTGAGGCCGGGCGCCCGCTTGCCCCTTGCCCTTGCCGGCCCGAGATCCCGGCCTTCGCCGGGATGGCGACAAGGAGAGTGCGGTCTCCGTCATACGGAAAGCAACTCCCTCTCCGCCCCTTGGGGGGAGAGGGCCGTGCCGATTTGGAAAGTCACGCCTCGCCGTCTCAAGAATTCCGTTCGGCCTTGCCCGCCGTTGCCAGGAAACGCTCGACGATCGGATCATTCTCGTCCCGCCGCCAGGCGAGATAGGTGCAAAGGCGGGGCTGGAAATCCTCGATCGCCCGCAGAACGAGATCCGGCCCGGTGAAATCGCGGAAGCGATCGGCGGCCAGGGCGATGCCGGCGCCCGTGCGCACCAGCGCCAGGACGGCGGTGAAATCGCCATTCTCGCCCGCGATGCGGGGCGTGAAGCCGAGGGCGGCGCAGTGAAGGATCAGGCTGTCGCGCGCATGGGTGCCGCGCGGCGGCAGGATCCAGTCCTCCCCGGCGAGATCGACGAGGCGCAAGGGGCCGGTCCCCGCCAGCGGGTGCCAGACCGGCAGGGCGGCCAGCATCCCCTCCTCCCCCACCAGGATCCGCGCGAGGCTGGCATCTTCCGCCGGTGTCGAGCCGAAGCCGAGGTCGATGCGCCGGTCGAGCAGGGCCGCAGCCTGATCCTGGCTGGGCACCGCGATCATCTCGACCGTCACGTCGGGGCTGGCGGCGCGGAAACGGCGGATCATCACCGGCACATCATTATAGAGCGAGGGCGCGCTGAAACCGATGCGCAGGCGCCCGGTCTCGCCCCGCGCCGCCCGCCGGGCCAGGGCCAAGGCGTCGTCGACCGCCAGAAGGCAGCGCCGCACCGCCGGCAGCACGAGGGCGCCGACCGGGGTGAGCCCGACCGGCTGGGAGGCCCGGTCGATCAGCGGCTGGCCCAGCACATCCTCGAGACGGCGCAGCAACTGGCTGACGGCGGGTTGCGACATGCCGAGCCGGGCCGCCGCCCGGCCGAAGCTGCCCTCGTCGGCGATGGTGACGAGGCAGCGCAAATGACGGAGTTCAATCGCCTTCATAATCCAAACTTATAATAACTTGATCAGTCATTATTGGACTGAATGCTGCCCCGCGGCAATGCTGGCGTCATGGCTCTTCCCGGCCCCGCATTCCCGGATTTCGACATGACGCTTCGCGACGGCCCCGCCCCGGCTGCCCTGGCCGCCCCCGGCCTTTCCCTCATCCTCATGCTGGCGGCGCTGACCGCCCTCGGCCAGCTGGCGACCAATATCGTCGTGCCCTCGCTCGACCGGATCGCCGCCGATACCGGGATGGAGGCGGCATCGACCGGGCTCATCCTGTCCGCCGTGCTGGTGGGTCTTGCCCTTGGCCAGCTGGTGGTCGGGCCGCTGTCCGATCGGATCGGGCGGCGCCCCGTGCTCTTCCTCGGCCTTGGCCTTTATGTCGCGGCGGGCCTCGGCGCCGCGCTGGCCAGCAGCGGCACCCTGTTGTTGCTGGCCCGGGTGGCGCAGGGCTTCGGGGCTTCGGCCGGCCTCGCCATGCCGCGGGCGATCGCCCGCGATCGCTGGCACGGGCCGCATTTCCTGCGGATGATGGCGATATTGACCGCGGCCATGTCGGTGATGCCGGGCCTCGCCCCCATCGTCGGCGGCGTGGTCACCGAGGCGTTCGGCTGGCGCTCGTCGCTCGGCCTTGCCGTCGTCTGCGGCCTGGCCGTCACCTTCGGCGTGTCGTGGCTCCTGCCCGAGAGCCATCACGACCGCGCGGGCCGGGGCGGTCTGCCGACCATCCTGCGGGATTATGGCGCCGTGCTGCGCCATCCCGTCTTCCTCGGCAATGCCATAGCCTCCGGCGCCATCATCGGCGGCGCCTATGCCGAGGTCGCGGCGGCCCAGCCCCTGCTGGCGCGGGAATTCGGCTGGTCGGGCCTTGGCGTCTCGCTGGTCACCGCGCTTTACGCCGCCGCCTTCGCCCTCGCCTGTTTCATGGCCAGGGTATTCGGCCATCGCGGCCGTCTGCGCTTCGCCTGCGGCTTCGCCCTGCTGATCGGCGCCCCGGCGCTGGTTCTCGTCGCGGAGGCCGCGGGCCTGACCTCGCCCTGGCCGCCGATCGCGGCGGCGCTGCTGTCCCAGATCGGCAATGGCTTCCTGCTGCCCCTCATGATCGGCCACGCCCTGCTGCCGGTCGGCAAGATCGCCGGCACCGCCAGCGCCGCCCTGGGCGCCCTGCATATGGTGATCGGTGCCGCCGGCGCCGGCCTCGTCGCCGCCCTGCCCCTCGCCCCGGTCCATGCCATGCCGGCGACCATGCTGGGCTTCGCGCTGGTCGCCCTGATCGCGATCAATCTGGCGGGACGACGGGTCTGAGCCCTATTCCAGATCCTGCCAGGTTTCCGGCAGGGTGAAACGCTGGGGCCGCTGCTGGGCGCGTTCGAAGCGCTGGGTGAGGAAATTGAGCAGGAGCTGGACCTTGAGCGAGAGGTTCTGCTTGTGGCCATAGACCACCCAGACATCGCGATCGAAAAAGCTCCAGTCGTCCTCGAGCGCGACCAGCTGCCCGGTGCGAAGCTCGCGCCGGACGAAGACGACGGGCAATTGCGCGAGGCCGAGGCCGCAGCGGGCGGCGGCGACGATGCCCGAGCCGTCGTCGCATTTCCAGGTGCCGTTCACCTTCACCTTCATGGTGCCGCCGGCCGAATTGAAGTGCCAGTAGCCGGTGCGGTTGGTGAGGCAGTTGTGTTCCTTCAGCTCGGCGAGATTGGCCGGCTTTCCATGTTTGCGGAAATAGGCCGGCGTCGCGCAGAGGCAGAAGGATTGATGGCCGATCTGCCGGGCATAGAGGCTGCTGTCCTCCTGCTGGCCATAGCGGATGGTGACGTCATTGGCATCGCCGACGAGATCGCTGTCGGTCAGGGAGGTGACGACCTCGACCGTCAGCTTGTCGTAGGTCGAGGCGAATTCGGCGACCGCCGTCGCCATGAATTCGACGCCGTAAGTGTTGTTGAGGGCGATGCGCAACAGGCCCGTGGGCTGTTCCTGCATCTCGGAGACGAGACCCTGGGCGCGCTCGAAGGCTTCGACCATCTCGCGGCAATTGCGGTAGAAAACCTCGCCTTCCGGGGTCAGTGAGACCTGACGCGTTGTGCGCTGCAACAGGCGGACGCCCAGCCGGTTCTCGAGATCCGTCACCTGCTTCGAGATGAAGGATTTGGAGACGCCCAGGCTTTCCGCCGCCCTGGTGAAGGAGCCGATCTCGACCACCTGCACGAATTCGTGCACGCCATCCCATGGTGTCATGCCATTTCCTCCCGCACCCCTGATAGCAGAGGCAGATCGGTGCCGGCACCCCTCAAATGGACGCCGACCTGTCCGAGGCGGACACGAAAAAGGCCGCCGCGAATGAACGCGGCGGCCTTTGGCACGCGGAAGACGTGTCAGTCGATCACTTGAAGATCGTCTGGAGCTTCATGGCGACGCCCATGTTGCCCTCGACCTTGATCTTGCCCATCATGAAGGCGGTGGTCGGGTTCAGCTTGCCGTCGCCGAGGGCGATGAAGTCGTCCTTGGCAATCTTGATGGTGCAATCGGCCGGCTTGTCTTCGTTCGACACGCTGTTCGGGACCGACTTGCCGTCGACGTAGACGATGCCGTCGCCCTTGAAGTCGAACTTCACGGACGCGCCGAGGCCGGAATTCTCGCCCACGCGGGCCTTCATTTCTTCGGTGATTTTCGCCAGATCGGTCATTGGGTCTCTCCTCCACAAAGGACGCTTGGGGTTATGATGTTTGACGAGCTTAGTCAAGCGCGTTGACTGGATACTGCCACCACTTCGCCCGTCATGTAAGTGGCGTAATCGCTGGCCAAAAAGATAATAACGTTCGCAATTTCCCATGTCTCGGCAGCGCGACCATAAGCTTCACGCGACGTCAACTGGGCCAGTAACTCGTCGCTGGTCACCCGATTCAGGAATTCATGCATCGCCAGACTGGGGGAAACGGCATTGATACGAATGTTATGCTCCGCCGCTTCTACCGCAGCGCAGCGTGTGAGCGCCATGACCCCGGCCTTGGCGGCGGCGTAATGCGCCTGCAGCTTCTGCGCCCGCCAGCCGAGCACCGAGGCATTGTTGACGATGATGCCCCCTTTCCGCGCCATCATGTGCGGCAGAATGGCGCGCATCATGCGGAATGTCCCGGTCAAGGTTACATCGAGGACGACGTTCCACTGCTCGTCCGTCATCTCGACGAGGGGGGCGGAGCCGCCGAGTCCGGCGTTGTTGACGAGCACGTCGATGTGGCCGAGACCCGCCACGGCCGCAGCGGCAAGGCCATCGACATCGGCCTGTTTCGTCACGTTGCACAGATGGGTCAGGGGCCTGCGGCCGGTCTCCGCCTCGATCCGCGCGGCGGCCTCGGCGAGGCGCCTTTCGTGGATGTCGGAGATCATCACGGTGGCGCCTTCCTCGGTCGCGCGTTTCGCCGTGGCGAAGCCGATGCCGGTGCCGGCGGCGGCGGTGATCAGCACCGTCTTGCCGGCGAGAAGATTATGGGCGGGGGGATAGGCGGGGGCGGGCTGGGTCATGATCTCGTCTCTCAGGCGCGGGCTTCGCGCGGCATGCCGAGGGCACGCTCCGCGATGATGTTGCGCTGAATTTCATTGGTGCCGGCATAGATCGTGTCGGACCGGGTGAACAGGAACAGCTGCTGCAAGGCGGTCAGTTCGTAGGTTCCGGGCTCGCCCGGAAACACATCCGCCTCCGGCCCCAGCACGTCCATGGCCAGCTTGCCGAGGTCGCGGTGCCACGTCGCCCAATAGAGCTTGGAGACATAGGCTTCGCGCGGCAACTCGGGCTTCTCCGCCTGGGACAGCATCCGCAGGGCATTGGCGCGCATGATCTGCAAACCGATCCAGGCTTCCGCCAGGCGCTGGCGCATCACCGGGTCCTTGGCGCGGCCGTTGGCCTTGGCGATGGCGATGATCTCGTCGAGCTGGTTGCGGAAGGCCATCTGCTGGCCGAGGGTCGAGGCGCCGCGCTCGAAAGCGAGGGTGCCCATGGCGACCTTCCAGCCTTCGCCCGGCTTGCCGACGATATTCTCCGCCGCCGTCTCGGCCCCGTCGAAGAAGACTTCGTTGAATTCGGACGTCCCCGTCATCTGCTGGATCGGGCGGACGGTGATGCCCTTCTGCTTCATGGGGACGAGGAGATAGGACAGGCCCTTGTGGCCGCTGGTGCCGTCCTCGGTCCGGGCGATGACGAAGCACCAGTCCGAGACATGGGCGAGCGACGTCCAGACCTTCTGCCCGTCGATCACCCAGCGGTCACCGACGAGGCGCGCCCGGGTGCGGACATTGGCAAGGTCCGAACCGGCGTTCGGCTCGGAATAGCCCTGGCACCACAGATCGTCGCCCGACAGGATGCCGGGCAGGAAACGGCGTTTCTGATCCTCGCTGCCGAAGGCGACGATGGTCGGCCCGGCCAGGCCTTCGCCGATATGGCCGACGCGGCCCGGGCCACCCGCCCGGGCATATTCCTCGTAGAAGATGACCTGATGGGACAGGGGCGCGCCGCGCCCGCCGGCCGCCTTGGGCCAGCCGACGCCGGTCCAGCCGGCTTTGCCCATGTGCCGCTCCCACGCCCGTCTTTCCTCGAAGAAGGCGTGTTCGTCGCCGGGGCCGCCCCGGTTCTTCAGGGATGCGAAGTCGCCGGTCAGATTGTCGGCCATCCAGCCGGATATTTCGGCGCGGAAGGCTTCGTCATCGGCGGAGAAGGAGAGTTTCATTGCGCCGCCTCCGCCAGATCGTCGAGGCCGATCAGTTGTGCCACCCGCTCGCGGTGGTGGGCACCGTCGCCGAGCAGGGCGTCGAGCGCCCGCGCGTTCTTGAAATAGAGATGGACGTCATATTCCCAGGTGAAGCCGACGCCGCCGTGCAGCTGGATCGCCGTCGCCGCGCAGTCGAAATAGGCCCGGCCGGCCCAGGACTTGGCGCCCGAGGCGGCGAGGGCTAGGACGGTGCCGTCGCCATTGTGCCCGCTATCGTCGGCGACGCAGGCCGCCCAATAGGCGGCGGAGCGCGAGGTTTCGACCGCCAGCGCCATGTCGGCGCATTGATGCTTCACCGCCTGGAAACTGGCGACCGGCCGGCCGAACTGGACCCGGCCCTTGGTATAATCGACCGTCATCTCGAGGCATTTCTCCGCCGCGCCGACGGCATGGGCGGCCAGCGCGACCGCCGCCCGGTCGAGGGCGAGGGAAAGCGCCCGCCCGGCATCGGCGGCGATCAGGGCATCGGTGGGCAGATGCACAGTATCGAAACACAGCTCCGCCGGGCGGCGGGTCTGGTCCATGGTCGCAAGGCCGGTTCGGGTCAGGCCCGCGACCTCACCCTCGATCGCGAAAAGCGCGGTGCGGCCAGCGAACTCGGCCGCGACCAGCAGAAGATCGGCCCGCGCCCCGTCCGGCACATGGCGGAGCATGCCGTCGAGGCGGAAGCCGCCGTCCGAAGCAATCGCCGTAATCTTCCCCGTGGCATTGCCGGCGGCGAGCGTCGCGGTGATCCCGCCACCCGCGATGGCCCCCAGATAGCGCGCCGTGCCAACCGCCATCAGGGCATTGGCGGCCAGCGCCACCGTCGCCTCGAAGGGCGAGGGGTAGAGCGCGCGGCCCATTTCCTCCATCAGGATCGCCAGCTCGACGAAACCAAGGCCAAGGCCGCCCTGGTCTTCCGGCACTATCAGCCCGGTCCAACCCAGGGCGACGGCCTCCGCCCACAGCGCGCGGTCATAGCCCTCGGCGGTCGCCATCACCTTTCGCGCATGGGCCGGCCCGGCGAATTCGCCCAGCCAGCCGCGCGCGGACTCGCGGATCAGGTCCTGGTCCTCGGTGAAGGCGAAATTCATGGCAAGGCCTCCACGACCCCGGCGCTGCGGCCAATCCTCGCGAGATCCCGGCCTGCGCCGGGATGACGCCTGAGGGAAGCATCCCCGACCCCGCCGTCCCGGCGAAGGCCGGGACCCTGTGACGCGAGGGCGCTGCGGCCAACACCTGCGAGATCCCGGCCTGCGCCGGGATGACGGGGTGATGGGGGCGCGAGGCTCACGAGCCCCAGACCTTCTTCACCGGCGCGGCGCGGGCCAGCAGGTCGTGGACCGCGCCGCCGACTTCCGCCGGGTCCCAGCGCGCGCCCTTGTCGACCTCCGGCCCGTCGCGCCAGCCGTCGGCGAGACAGATGCGCCCGCCCGAAACCTCGAACACCCGGCCCGTGACATGAGCCGAGGCGGCGGAGCCGAGCCAGGCGACGAGGGGGGCGACATTGCCGGGGTCATTGGCGTCGAAACCACTGGTCGGCGCCTTCATGGCATCGCCGAAGGCTTCTTCCGTCATGCGGGTGCGCGCCGCCGGGGCCAGCGCATTGGCGGTGACGCCGTAACGCCGGAGTTCCGCCGCCTGCACGAGGGTCAGGGAAGCGATGCCGCCCTTGGCCGCCGAATAGGCCGCCTGGCCGATGCTGCCCTGCAGCCCGGCGCCGGACGAGGTGTTGATGATGCGGGCGTCGACGGGCTGACCCGCCTTCTGCCGGTCGCGCCAGTAGCGCGCGGCATGATTGCCGACGCAGAAGTGACCGCGCAGGTGCACGCGCATCACCGCGTCCCATTCGTCGACGGTCGCGTTGGCGAACATGCGGTCGCGCAGGAAGCCGGCATTGTTCACGATCACGTCGAGACCGCCGAACGTCTCGATCGCCGTGCGGACGATGGAACCCGAGCCTTCCCAATCGGCGACATCGGCGTAATTGGCCACCGCCTCGCCGCCCATCGCCCGGATCTCGGCGACCAATTGGTCGGCGGCATCGGAGCCGCCGCCATGGCCGTCGCGCGAGACGCCCAGGTCGTTGACCACGACCTTGGCGCCCTGGCGGACGAATTCGAGGACATATTCACGGCCGAGGCCCCGGGCCCCCCCGGTGACGGCGACGATGCGACCCTGACAGATCATGCGCCCGCCCTCACAGCCGCTCGATGATGGTGACATTGGCCTGACCGCCGCCTTCGCACATGGTCTGCAACCCGTAACGGCCGCCGGTGCGCTCCAGCTGGTGCAGCATGGTGGTCATCAGGCGGGCGCCGGTCGCGCCCAGCGGATGGCCGAGGGCGATGGCACCGCCGTTCGGATTGACCTTCGCCGGATCGGCGCCGGTTTCCTTCAGCCAGGCGAGGACGACGGAGGCGAAAGCCTCGTTGATCTCGACCGTGTCGATATCCTCGATCTTCATGCCCGCCTTCTTCAGGGCATAGGCGGTCGCGGGGATCGGCGCGGTCAGCATCCACACCGGGTCGGCGCCCCGCACCGAGAGGTGATGGATGCGCGCGCGCGGCTTCAGATTATGTTCCTTCACCGCCCGTTCCGAGGCGATCAGGATCGCGGCAGAGCCGTCGGAAATCTGCGACGAGACACCGGCGTGCATCCGCCCCCCCTCGCGCAGGGTCTTGAGCGTCGCCATCTTCTCGAGGCTGGTATCGGCCCGCGCGGTCTCGTCCCGGGCGAAGGCGCCGACCGGGGCGATTTCCTTGTCGAACAGACCGCCGGTGATCGCCGCCACCGCGCGCTGATGCGACTGAAGGGCGAAACGCTCCATCTCCTCGCGTGAGCAGTCCCAGTTCTCGGCGATCATCTCGGCGGCGCGGAACTGCGAGACTTCCTGCGTGCCATAGCGCGCCACCCAGCCCTCGGAGCCGGAGAACGGGTCCTTGAAGCCGAGGGGCTCGGCCGCGACCATGGCATAGGCGATGGGAATCTGGCTCATGTTCTGGACGCCGCCGGCGACGACGAGATCCTGCGTGCCCGACATCACCCCTTGCGCCGCGAAATGCACCGCCTGCTGGGACGAGCCGCACTGGCGATCGACCGTGGTGCCCGGAATTTCTTCCGGCATGCCGGCGACCAGCCAGCAGGTGCGCGCGATGTCGCCCGCCTGCGGGCCCAGGGCGTCGACGCAGCCGAAGACCACATCGTCCACCGCCGCCGGGTCGATGCCGGTGCGCTCGATCAGCGCCTTGATCGAATGGGCGCCGATGTCGGCCGGGTGCACGCGCGACAGGCTGCCGTTGCGGCGGCCGACGGGGGTGCGGACGGCGTCGATGATATAGGCTTCGGCCATGGGTGAGATTCCTCGAACAGATTATTTGTCAGCAAATGTGCCATCGGCACCGAGGGCCGCATCGTCCGAAAGGACCATTCGCGACAGACGGGCCAGATGGTAGTGCCGGTCGCCCCAGACGCCGGCCAGCGCCCAGGCCCGCTTCATGAAGAAATGCAGATCGACCTCATAGGTGTAGCCCATGGCGCCGAAGACCTGGATCGCGGTCCGGGCCGCCGAAGCCGCGGCGTCGATCACCGCGACGCGGGCGTGGGAGATGTCGCGGGGGCCAAGGGTGAAGGCGGCCTTGTAGACCGGCGCCCTGGCGAATTCGATCGCCACCTGCACGCTTGCCAGGTGGTGTTTCACCGCCTGGAAACTGCCGATGGCCTTGCCGAACTGCTGGCGCGTGCGGGCGTAGTCGGCCGCGAGATCGACCATGGTCTGGGCAAGGCCGAGGCCCTGCGCGGCAGAGGCCAACCCGCCGAGGTCGAGCATTCGGCCCAGCACCGCCGGATCGGAGGACAGGAGCGTGTCGTTGCCCGGGGTCCACTCGACGGCGGCGATCCGGCGCAAGGGATCGACACTGGTTTCCGCCGTCAGCGTCACCCGGTCCCGGGGCACGAGATGCAGGGCATCGTCCCGCCCCAGCAGCAGATAGTCGGCCTCGCCAGCATCGGCGACGAAGGGATCGAGCGGATGGCCGGCGGCGATCTTCACCGTGCCGGCGGCGATCCCCGCCAGAATCTCCGCCACATCGGCCCGGTCGACGAAACCGGCGAGAAGGGGCGCAGCGATGGCGATCTGGTCGACCAGCGGCTCCGGCAGCGCCGCGCGGCCCGCCTCCTCGGCGATCAGGACGCCATCGACCAGCGAGAGGCCGAGGCCGCCCTGCGCCTCAGGTACCGTAAGGCCGGTCAGGCCCATCTCGACCAGCTTGGTCCAGCGCGCGGGCGAGCGGCCGTCGCCGGCCGCGATCTCCCGCACCTGCGCCGGGCCGCATTCGGCGGCGAGGAAATCCCGTACCGTGTCGCGGAACAGGAGCTGGTCCTCGGTAAAGGCGAATTTCATCGGTCTCTCCCCGGCGTCCGGTGGCCTATTTTTCCGAGATTCCGGCCTTGGCCGGAATGACGATTCTTCTTGTTCTCAACCTGTCGTCCCGGCGAAGGCCGGGACCTTCCGACACGAAGGCACTGTGCCCTGCCGCGCCGAGCTGACGCGCCTCGTTACCGCGGCAGGTTCAGCAGCCGCTCGGCGATGATGTTGCGCTGGATCTCATTGGCCCCGGCATAGATCGGCCCGGCCAGCGAGAACAGGAAGCCCTTGAGCCAGCGGGTGATGTCGTCCGCATCGTCCACGCCGCTCGCCAGCAATTCGCCCCGGGCGCCGAGGATCGACAGCGCGGTCTCGTGCATGGACCTGTCGAGTTCCGACCAGAAGATCTTGTTGAGGCTGGCTTCCTGACCGATCTTGCCGCCCGCGATCAGCCGGCTGGCGGTCATATAGGTGTTGAGGGCGTAAGCCTCCGCGTCCATCCAGGCTTTCAGCACGAGATCGCGCACGCCGGGCGAGACCCGCGCCTCGTGCCGGCGGTAGAGCTGGACGAGGCGTTTCGCCGTTTCCTGAAAGCGCGCCGGGCTGCGCAGCATCAACCCGCGCTCGAATCCCGCCGTCGCCATGGCGATGTTCCAGCCCTGCCCCTCGTCGCCCAGACGGTTCTCGACGGGCACGCGCACGTCGTCGAAGAACAGCTCGGCGAAGCCGGGCTCGCCGTCGAGCTGGGGGATCGGCCGGCGCGTGATGCCGGGGGTGTCGAGCGGCACCAGGATGAAGCTCATGCCGTGGTGACGGCTGCTGTCGGGATCGGTGCGGAACAGACCGAAGCACCAGTCGGCGAAGACCGCCCGCGTCGACCAGGTCTTCTGGCCGTTGATGACGTAATGCTTGCCGTCGCGGATCGCCTTGGTGCGGATCGCCGCCATGTCGGAGCCGGCGCCGGGCTCGGACCAGCCCTGCGCCCAGATGTCGTCACCCGCCGCCATGCGCGGCAGGAAACGCGTCTTCTGCTCGGCCGTGCCATATTCCATCAGGGTCGGGCCGAGCAGGAAGATGCCGTTCTGGTTCACCCGGCCGGGCGCCCCCGCGCGGTAATATTCCTCCTCGAAGATCAGCCATTCGATGAGATCGGCGCCGCGCCCACCCAAGGACTCCGGCCAGGTCACCATGCCGAAGCGGCCGGAGTTCAGGACCCGCTCCCAGGCCCGGTGCTCCTCGAAACCCTCGGCCGTGTCGTAGGACTTCAGGCGTTGCTTGGGCACATGCGAGGCCATCCAGGCGCGAACCTCGGCCCGGAAAGCCTGCTGCTTTGGCGTATACTGCAGGTCCATCGCCTTAACCGAACTTGGCGTCGCGCTTCTCGACGAAGGCGTCGCGCGCTTCCTGGCTGTCGGGGGAGGTATAGAGTTCCAGGGTGAAGCCCTGCTCGAAGCGGTAGTTGCGCTCGATGTCGACGGGCTCGATGCCGTTCAGGGCTTCCTTGGCGAGGCGGAGCGCCTTGCCCGATTTGGCGGCGATCTTGGCGGCCAGCGCCCGGGCGGTCTCGACCAGTTTCTCGCGTGGCACGACGCTTTCGATCGCGCCCCATTTCGCCATCTCGGCGGCCTTGATGCTCTCGCCGGTGTAGAACAGGGCGCGTACCTTCTGCAGCGGCAACATGCGCAGGAAATGGGACGCGCCGCCCATGGCGCCGCGGTCGATCTCCGGCAGGCCGAAATAGCTGTCTTCCGAGGCGACGATGATATCGGCCGCGCCGGCGAGGCCGATGCCGCCGCCCAGCACGAAACCATGGGTCGCCGCGATCACCGGCACCTTGCAGTGATGCACCGCCTCGAAACTGTCGTAACAGCCCTTGTTCACGGCGACGATCTTGCTGCCGTCGGCCGCCAGTTCCTTGATGTCGACGCCGGCGCAGAAACCGCGGCCCTCGGCCCGCAGGATGACGACGTTGACCGACGGGTCCTCGCCCGCCGCGCGGATGGTTTTCGCCAGATTATTCCAGCCGGTCGAATTGAAGGCATTCACCGGCGGCTGGTTCATCACCACTTCGGCGATGCGGTCGGAGACGGTATAGGTGAAATCCATCGGATGCCTCACTCGGCGGCGGCGACATCGCGCCGCGAAGGGTTCAGGGCGTCGAGACGGGCTTCCGCCTCGGCGATGATGCGCTCGATCACCTCGGCGGCGCTCGGCAGGTCGCGGATCAGGCCGGCGACCTGACCGGAGGGCAGCACGCCTTCCGACGGGTGGCCCTCGACCATGGAACGCTGGATCAGCATGGGCGAATTGGCCGCCATCAGGGTTTCGGCCAGGGTCAGCTTGTTGGCGCGGGCATTGGCGAGGGCCGATTTCAGCATCTCGACATAGCCGAGCCCCGCGTGCTTGCGGAAGGCGAGGCCGGATTTCAGCGCCGTCCAATAACGCCCGACGATGCTCGATTTCTCCAGTCGGCCCAGGGTCTCGTTCAGGATCATGCGCATGGGCGCGCCGTCGACCCTCGTCGAGACGATGATATTCGTGAGGTCGGAGGTGACGTAACGCTCCAGCGTCGCGCGCGGCACCGGACTGTCGCTGGTCATCAGGAAGCGGGTGCCCATGGCGATGCCGGCCGCGCCGTAGGCGAGGGCGGCGACGAGACCGCGCCCGTCCTTGAAGCCGCCGGCGGCGACCACCGGCACCTTCACCGCGTCCAGCACCTGGGGGATCAGCAGGGAGGTGGGGACATTGCCGGTATGGCCGCCGCCTTCGCCGCCCTGCACCGTCACCATGTCGGCGCCCATCTTCACGGCGGCGACGGCGTGTTTCACCGCGCCCACCGTCGGGATGCAGACGAGGCCGGCGTCCTTCAGCTTGGAAACGAGCGCGGCGGAGGGCGAGCGGGAATAGGAGACGGCGCGAAGCCCGTGCTTGATCGCCATGTCCAGCATGTGATCGGCCCCGGGCAGGAACATGTGGAGGTTCAGGCCGAAGGGCCGATCGGTCAGCGCCTTCACCTTGAGGATTTCTTCCTCGATCTGCTCCGCCGGGATGACCGCGCCGGCGAGGAAGCCGAAAGCCCCGGCGTTGGAGGTGGCGGCGACCAGCTGCGGCGTCGCCACCCAGCCCATGGCGGTCTGCAGGATCGGGTAACGGCAGCCGAGGCGTTCGGTCAGCGGGGTGGAGAGAGCTGGATGGGTCATTCGCCGGCCTCCGCCACCTTCTTGTCCTCGACCGATTTCTGCGACTTGGCCATGGCCTTGCCGTCGAAACCGCCCAGCGTGTCGCCCTGGACCAGCGTGTTGTGGACATGGGCGAAGTGATGGTAGCCGAAGGCATTGTCCATGCCGGCGCGCTTGCCCTGCAGATCCTCGATGTGGTTCACCACCTGCTTGGCGAGGGCGAGGCCCATGCGCGGCATGGCGGCGATACGGCTGGCGACGGCATAGGTCTCGGCCTCCAGCTCGGCGCGGGGCACGACCTTGTTGACCATGCCCATCTGATAGGCGCGCTCCGCCGGCATCCGCTCGCCGAGGAAGAGGAATTCCTTGGCGATGCGCGCGTTCAGCTCGTGGACATGGGCGAAATATTCGACGCCCGGAATGCCCATGCGCACCACCGGATCGGCGAAGAAGGCATCGTCAGCCGCGATGATCAGGTCGCACACCCAGGCCAGCATCAGCCCGCCGGCGACGCAGGCGCCCTGCACCATGGCGATGGTGGGTTTCGGAATATCGCGCCAGCGCCGGCACATGCCGAGATAGACTTCCTGCTCGCGGATGAAGAGTTTCTCGCCGCCGGGCTTGCCGACGTGATCCCACCACAGATGCTTGCGATCGAAACTCTTCTCGACATCGCGGCCCGGCGTGCCGATGTCGTGACCGGCCGAGAAATGCTTGCCCGCACCGGCGAGCACGATCACCTTCACCTCGTCGTCGTCGACCGCCTGGCGGAAGGCGGCGTCGAGGGCATAGGTCATCTGGCTGTTCTGGACGTTGTTGTAACGCACCCGGTCCATGGTGATCGTGGCGATGCCATCGGCCACCTTGTAGTGGACCGGCTCGTCCGTCTCGTAAACAATCTCGCCCATTCGCTGCCTCCGCCGTTTCTTTTGTCTCGTTCGGTGTGGCCCGCCCTCTGTCTGGCCCGGGCGGGCCGCCACCTTCAGGCCGCTTCGCGCCGGTCGCCCGGCGGGTTTTCCTTGAACACCGTGGCGCGGACGTTATGCGGGTCCAGCACCTCGCGAATGAGGCGAAGCTGCTCCGCCGTCGGCGCCGGGGTCTCCGTCGCCGTCTCGCGGCCTTCGAGCGGGAAGCCGGTCGCCGCCTGGACCTGATCGAAGCTGACGCCCGGGTGCAGGTGACGGACGCGGATCGCGTGATCCTTGCCGCCGAAATCGAGCACCGCGAGATCGGTGACGATCAGGCGAAGATCGACGAAACGATCCGACCGGCCGCCCGACAGCCGCGCCGGGTTGTAGCCGACACCCGAGACCATATCGACCTCGCCCGAGACGAAGACCCGGGTCGAGTGATTGGGCACGAACATCGAATTGATGTGATTGATCGTGTTGCCCGGAATGCCGCGCACGCCGAGCAAGGCCGCCTTAGGCTTCCGGTAATCGCCGACGACCGAGATATTCTGCTGGCCGAAGCGGTCGACCTGCACCGGGCCGGTCATGGCATGGCGATGGCCGCGATAGACCACGTCGAAGACGCGGGCATAGGTCATCCAGCCCTCGACCTTCGGCACATAGGTCCCGCGCTTGCCGACCGGCACCGGTTCCTCGACCAGATAGGCTTCGCCATCGGTCATCATCAGGGCCGGCTCGAAGCTTTCCTTGGCGAGGGAGGCCGCCAGCCGGGGAATGAGCCCGATGCCGGAGGCGAGCACTTCGCCATTGCCGCGCCAGGCTTCGGCCGCCGCCGTGATGCAGAGTTCCGCGAGCGTATAGGTCATCGTCCCTCTCCTCAGAACACGGGCAGCGGCAGCGCGGCGAGCTTTTCAGCCCCGCCCACGGCGGCGAGATAGGCATCGTGGCTGACGCCATCGACGAAACGCGCGCGCCAGTCGGGGAAGGCGGCGTCGTTGTAATCCTTCAGGTGCTTGAAATCGAAACCGTAATCCGGCCCCGACGAGGTCGGATGGGCACCGAAGGGCACCAGCGCGACGCCGGTCACGCAGGACCGCTCGACGAGATGATGGCGCATCCCGGGCATCCCGCCCAGTTCCGCGGTCGAGACCAGCCGGTCGGTGGTGACGAAAGCCTGATCGGCGGCGCGGCAGAACAATTCGTCGAAGAAGGGATCGGGCGCGGTGACGATGGCATTGCCCAAGGTATCCGCCGCGTTCACATGGACGAAGGCGGCGTCGAGGTTCAGCGCCGGCATGGCGATCAGCACTTCGCCGTCGTCGTAAGGCGAGGTGACGGTGCGCAGCGCGCCGTTCAGCCCCTCGACATCGGTGCCAAGGCCGGCGCGCGTGGGCAGGAAAGGCAGGCGCATGGCGGCGGCGCGCAGGCCCCATTGCAACATGCCCTCGTCGATTTCCAGCGTCTCGAAGCTGCCGGCCTGACGGGCCGAACGGAAGTGATTGTCGAGCGGGATGGAATCGAGCGAGACGAAACCGAACACCAGCCTCCTGATCTTGCCGGCGGCGGCGAGCAGGCCGACATCCGGCCCGCCATAGGAGACGACGGTCAGGTCCTTGACGTCGCTGCGCAGGATTTCCCGGATGGCCGCCATGGGCTTCCGCCTGGCGCCCCAACCGCCAATGCCGATGGTCATGCCGCTTTTCAGCCGGCCGACCATCGCCTCGATGCTCATGCTCTTGTTCATGGCGTCTTCCCTGATAACGCTGTGCGTTACCGCAACATGAATTTCTGGACTTTGCCGCTGGCGGTCAGCGGCAGGGTTTCGCAAATCTCGACCTGGCGGGGCGCCTTGTAATTGGCCATATTGGCGCGGCACCAGGCGAGGAATTCATCCTTTTCGAGGACCGCTCCCCGGGCGGGCACGATGATGGCCTTGGCGACCTCGCCCATGCGCTCGTCCGGCACGCCGACCACGGCGGCCTGGGCGATGTCGCGGCGGGACAGGATGATGTTCTCGATCTCGGCCGGATAGCAGTTGAAGCCGCCGACGATGAACATGTCCTTCTTGCGGTCGGTGATCTTCAGGTAACCGCGCTCGTCCATCACGCCGATGTCGCCGGTATGCAGCCAGCCGGCATCGTCGATGGCGTCCTTTGTGGCCGCCTCGTTCTCGAAGTAACCGGCCATGACGTTGTAGCCACGCACCAGCACCTCGCCTTCGGTGCCGCGCGGCACTTCCCGGCCCCCCTCGTCGGCGCAGATCACCTCGATGCCCGGGATCGGCTTGCCGCAGCGATTGGCGATGGTCTCGGGATCGTCGCCCACGCCGCACATGGTGACGACCGGCGCCTCGGTCAGACCATAGGCGGTCAGCACGACGTCGAACTTCAGGTCGGTGAACATGCGCCGGATCAGGTCGACAGGCACGCTGGCCGCGCCGGTGACGGCGAGACGCAAGGACGACAGGTCGCGCGCGGCGTAAGTTCCATCGCCCAGGATCGACTGATAGACCGTGGGCGCGCCGGGCAGCACGCTGACCTTCTCCCGCTCGATGCGGTCGAGCAGGCGGGTGGTGTCGAACACCGCTTCCGGCAGACAGGCCGCGCCTTTCAGCAGGCAGGCGAGCCAGCCCGCCTTGTAACCGAAGGAGTGGAAGAAGGGGTTGACGACGAGGAAGCGATCCTGCTCGGTCAGGCCGACGACGCTGGCCCATGCCTCGATCATGCGCACGGTTTGGCCGTGGCGCGAGACCACGCCCTTGGGCAGACCCGTGGTGCCGGAGGTGAAGAGCATGTCGCAGGGATCGTCCGGCCCGACCTCGGCGAGGCGATCCGCCGCCGCCTGTTCGGTGACCCTGGTCCCTTGCGCGAGGAACGCCGGCCAGTCCAGGTCGGCGCCGGCCTCGCCCTTCAGGATGACCATGGCCTTCAGGTCCGGCAGGTCTTCGCCGGCCAGCATGGCGGGATAGTCGAAGCCGAGGAAGCCGCGCACGGTCAGCAGCAGCTTCGCCCGGGAGGCGCGCAGGATCTGCCCGGCCTCCCGGCCCTTGAAGCGGGTATTCAGCGGCACGAGAACGGCGCCGACCGATTGCAGACCGACCACGGCGACGATCCATTCCGCCATGTTGGGCGCCCAGATCGCCACCCGGTCGCCCTTGGCGATCCCGGCGGCGATGAAGGCGCGCGCGGCGGTCCGGCGGGCCGCCTCGAGCGCAGCGAAGCTCGAGACGGCACCGCCTTCCTCGATCGCGGAGCGGTCGGGCCAGCGAGCCGCCGCCGCGATGACCGCAGCCGGAATGGTTGATGCCATGGCGCGCGTTACTCCGCGGCCTGGGCGGTGGCGAGCCAGTTCTTCTTCGGGCCGATCTTGGCGGCGATCTTGTTGAGCGCCGGCAGGTCGAGGTCGTAGACCTCCGCCGCCGACTTCCAGAAGATCTGTTCCAGATCGCTTTCCGGCAGGCCGCCGAGGGAGACCAGCATCTTCTCCGCCGTCTTCGGCCAGCAGCCTTCGGGATGCGGATAGTCCGAGCCCCAGATCAC
>NZ_JBAQRT010000392.1:0-7973 GCF_049306435.1 Zavarzinia sp. | reverse complement strand
GGCGATGGCGGCGCCGGCCCTGGCCGCCCGCTCCTCGATCGCGCCCAGCCAGGTCGCGTCGCGCGGGCCGTTCACCAGCAGGCGAAGCCGTTCTTCCCGCGCCTTCTCATAGGCGATATGGGCCTCGGCGTGGGACGGCAGACGGGCCAGCACCAGCCGGTCGAGAAAGCGCCGCCGCCCGGCCGCGCCTTCCGTCCAGATCCGGTCCATGGTCGGCGTCAGCCACAGGATCGACAGATCTCGCGCGAGGCTCGACTGGGTCGCCATGGCCCCCGCCCGCTTCACGATGCGCCGTTCGCCATCGCCCGCCGTCGCCGTGCCGAGATCGAGCGGGGCGACCAGATCCGACCCCTCGATGGTGGCCGCGACGGCGAAACCGCCGCTGCCGCCCATGCGGGCCATGTCCGCCGCCCTGGCATGACGCAGGCCCCGGCCGGGCGAGAGCAGCGAAACCGCCTCGAGGATATTGGTCTTGCCGGCGCCATTCGGGCCGGAGAACACCACGGGTCCCGGCCGAAGCGTCAGCACCACCCGCTCGTAGCAGCGGAAGTCGGTCAGCATCAGGCGCGAGACATGGCGATGGACCATATCCGCCGCCGCAGGCGCCGACCGGACCGCGAGCACGGGCCCCGCCTCAGACACGCATCGGCATCAGGACATAGAGGGTGGCATCGTCGCCCTGGTCGCGCACCAGGGTCGGGGCCAGCGAATCCGCCAGCACCATGCGCAATACGTCCGAACCGATCTGCTGGGTGATGTCGAGGAGATATTTGGCGTTGAAGCCGATCTCCATCGGGCTGGCGCGATAGGAGGCCGCGACCTCCTCGACCGCGCTGCCATTGTCGGGGCTGGTCACCTGCAGGGTGATGCGGTCCTGGTCGAGGATCAGCTTCACCGCCCTCGTCTTGTCGGTCGAAATGGTCGAGACACGGTCGACGGCGGCGGCGAAGAGCCGGGGATCGATCTCCAGCACCTTGTCGTTGCCGGTCGGGATGACGCGGGAATATTCCGGGAAACTGCCGTCGATCAGCTTGGAGGTCAGCACGATATCGTCGAAGGCGAAGCGGATCTTGGTGTCCGACAGCGACACTTCGACATCGCCCTCGGTCTCGTCGACCAGCTTGCGCACCTCGTTCACCGTCTTGCGCGGCACGATGGCGCCGGGCAGGCCGGCCGCGCCCGGGGGCAGCGGCACTTCGAAGCGGGCGAGGCGGTGACCGTCGGTGGCGACGCCACGCAGCACGGCAAGGCCATTCGACTCGGTCGCATGGACATAGATGCCGTTCAGGTAATAGCGGGTTTCCTCGGTCGAGATCGCGAAGCGGGTCTTGTCGATCAGGTCGCGCAGCGCCTTGGCCGGCAGGGCGAAGCGGTGGGGCAGACCGGCATCGGCGATGACCGGGAAATCCTCCCGCGGCAGGCACTGCAGCTGGAAGCGCGAACGCCCGGCGGCCAGGGTCATGCGCCCCCCCTCCTCCGCTCGGTAGGTCAGCTCGACGTCGGTGCCTTCGGCGAGCTTGCGCACGATGTCGAACAGCGTATGCGCCGGCGCCGTGGTCGAGCCCGCCTGCACGACATTGGCCGGCACGCTTTCGACGATCGCGAGATCGAGATCGGTCGCGGTCAGGTGCAACTGCCCGTCGCGCGCCTCGATCAGCACATTGGAGAGAATGGGGATGGTGTTCCGACGCTCGACGACGCTGTGGATATGGCCGAGGGTGCGCAGGAGGGCGCCACGTTCAATGATCAGCTGCATACGTCGGTCTCGAAACGTCGGTCATGATCCGTCTGGACAGGGGATCAGGAGGGCGGAACCGGCACCGAAGGGCACCGGCCGCGCACCGCAAGGCAGGCGGCGACACGGTGCTAGAGAATAGCAAAAGGAAAGGCGCCCGCCAGAGGTTTTTGATCCTCGGCAACATATTGATTTGAAGGGCTTATTCGGCGCCCGTCCGGCCCCTTCCGGCGCCCCGGCGAAAGCCCCTCCGCGGGGGTGATTCGCCCGCCCTCCCGCTCGAGGCGGCGCGACACCCTTTCTGATTGAATTCCCGCGATGCGCGATCCACTGTGCTCGTCGCGCGCTCTGGAGCAGCGCCAGCTTTCATGTCGACGGAGTAGCGATCTTGGCCAATTTCACCGGCACCAGCGGCGCGGATGTCTATGACGGCACCACCGGCAACGACACCATCAAAGGCCTTGGCGGCGACGACGAGCTTTACGGCGATGCCGGCAACGACACGATCGAGGGCGGCGAAGGCGACGACCTGATCGGCGGCGGCGCCGGCACCGACCGGCTGGTCGGCGGCAATGGCGACGATACCTATGTGCTCGACGAAGACACCATCGACACGATCGTCGAGACCGCGACCGGCGGCTTCGACACGGTCATCAGTCTCTTCGACTACACGCTGCCCGTGAATGTGGAGGGCCTTTACCTCTACGCCGGCAAGAAGGCCTACGGCAACGATCAGGCCAATGCGATTCAGGTCCATGACGGCGGCGGGGAACTTTACGGCCGGGGCGGCGACGACTTTCTGTTCGGCGGGGCGGGCAACGACCGGCTGGATGGCGGAACGGGCAAGGACCAGCTGCAAGGCGGTACCGGCGACGACACCTATGTGGTCGACAACAGCGGCGACACGATCAGCGACAGCGCGGGCATCGACACCGTCGTGTCCTCGATCTCCTGGGGCCTGAATGGCTCGCTGGAGAATCTGACCCTGACCGGGACCGCCAATATCATTGGTAACGGCAACTACCTCGACAACACGATCATCGGCAACGGCGGCAACAACAAGCTCGACGGCGGCGCGCGCAACGACATGCTGCATGGCGGCGCCGGCGACGACACGCTGATCGGCGGCAAGGGCGACGACAGCCTGTGGGGCGATGCAGGCGCCGACACGCTGACCGGCGGCCTCGGCAACGATAGCTATTATATCGACGCGGAAACCGTGCCGGACATCGTCAGCGAGGACGGCGGCAACGGCGTCGACACCGTCTATTCGAGCATGGACTACACCCTGACCGCGGGCGTCGAAAATCTCGTCCTCGTGAAAGGCAATCTCGGCCAGGGCAACACGCTCGGCAATGTCATCACCGGCAACAGCGGCGGCAACACCCTGAGGGGCGATGCCGGCTACGACACGCTGGACGGCGGCAGCGGCAACGACAAGCTCTATGGCGGCGATGGCGACGATATCCTGATCGGCGGCCTCGGCACCGACGCGCTGAGCGGCGGCAAGGGCAACGATACCTATTACCTCGATCCCGGCAACGTCCGCCGCGACACGGTCAGCGAGGCGGATGGCGGCGGCACCGACACGGTCATCTCCAACTTCGACTACACGCTGCTCGACGGCTTCGAGAATCTGACCCTGCTCGCCGGCAAGCGCGGCCAGGGCAATGCCGCGAACAATGTGATCACCGGCAACGACGGCGACAACACGCTGCTGGGCGAAGCGGGCGCCGACACGCTCATCGGCGGCGCCGGCAACGATCGGCTGGAAGGCGGCGACGGCAACGACAAGCTGGTGGGCGGCGCGGGCAGGGATCTCGTCTTCGGCGGCGCCGGCACGGACACGATCTACATCACCCCGGCGACCGATCTTGTCGATGGCGAAAGCTACGACGGCGGCGACGGATTCGATACGCTGGTCTTCGACGGCCTCGGCCGACGCGATGTGCTGAATCTGTCGACCCTTCCCTACACCGGCTTCGAGAAGATCGTCAGCTACGGAGGCACGCTTGTCGCTTCGCTGGCGCAGCTCACGGCCTTGAGCGCGATCGAGGCCTATGCGGTGAAGCTTACCGATGGCGGCACGCTCGATTTCTCCCGCATGCCGACCCTGACCCTTACCGACGGCCTCTATCTGTCCGACCTGGATACGGTCGTCGATCTGTCGCCATTGGCCGGCACGCGCGTCCTGTCCGGCACGCTCTCCGTCATCGGTGGGGCCGGCGACGACACGCTGACCGGTGGTGGTGGCAGCGCCTTCACGACCTTGACACTCGACGGCGGCAGGGGCGACGACATCCTGCGGGCCGGTGACAACAGGTACACCACCCTTGTCGGCGGGCGCGGCAAGGACATGGTCTATGGCGGCGGCAACAACGATGTTTTCGGCATCGCCGCGCGCGACCTCGTGGCGGGCGAGATTTACGACGGCGGCGCCGGCGACGACACGATGTCCATCGTGACGACGCGCAAAGGTGAAATCGTCGACATCGACCTGACCGGCATCACCCTGCGGAACATCGAAGGGCTCCATGGTGCCTGGGATGCCGGCATGCGGATCAAGATCGCGGACCTGGAGCGGTTCGCGAGCATCGGCGCGAACGATATCTATCTGAAAGATGGCGGCCTGCTCGATTTCACAGGCGCGACATACATCAACATCAGCAATATCTACCTCGCCAATGAGGCGACCACCGTCGACCTTCGCGGATTTCCCCGGGATTACTCGATCTTCGATATCGACACGATCCAGGGCGGCAGTGGCAACGATGTTTTCCGGGCGGGTTATAACGCCGTCGAATTCATCGGCGGGGCCGGCGACGACGTGTTCTATTGCGGAACTTCCATCATCACCGGCGGCGCGGGCACGGATCAGTTCGTGCTCAAGGCGAAGAAGCAGACCACGATCACCGACTTCGAAAATGGCGTCGAAAAGCTCGATGTCCGCGACTTCGGTTACCACAGCTTCGACGACATGGTCGCGGCGGGCTTCAAGATCCGAGACTCGGGTGTCGGGTACATAAATGTCGATCTGGGCCCCGGGGCATCCGTCAGGCTGTCCGGCGTAGCCGCCTCCACCATCGACGGCAGCGATTTCCTCTTCGCCTGATGGCTCACACCCCGTGGTTCACACCGCGGGGCACCACCCCTTTTTCCGGCGGTGCCCCATTCGTGCCACGATCCCCCATTGTACTCCCGTCATGCGCGCCTCACTCTACGCGTTGCGCGTTAAGCATTGCGCGCTGAAGAAGTGCCTCCCATGACACAGACGGAGTAGCGGTCTTGGCCAATTTCACCGGCACCAGCGGCGTGGACGTCTACGACGGCACCACCGGCAACGACACCATCAAGGGCCTCGGCGGCGACGACGAGCTTTACGGCGACGCCGGCGACGACTGGATCGAGGGCGGCGACGGAAACGATCTGATCGGCGGTGGCTACGGCGCCGATACGCTGGTCGGCGGCGCCGGCGACGACACTTATTACATCGATTTCAGCTCCGGCTCCGACCGGGTGTCGGAGATGCGGGACGGCGGCTTCGACATCGTGATCTCGGAGGGCAGCTATACCCTGAGCGGCAATGTCGAGGGCCTTTATCTGCTGGGCGGCACCAAGGGTGTCGGCAACAGCATCCAGAACGTCATTCTCGGCAACGACGGCAACAACGAACTCTACGGCATGAGCGGCGACGACGGGCTGAAAGGCGGCCTCGGCAACGACCAGCTCTACGGCGGCCGCGGGCGGGACGAAGTCTATGGCGATGCCGGCAACGACAGTCTCTATGCCTATCTTGGCGACGTCGTCGCCGGGGAGATTTACGACGGTGGCGATGGCACGGACACCTTCCGCTTCTCGGACAATGATTTCATCCTCAAGGGCGACCTGAGCGGCGCCGTCTTCCGCAACATCGAAAACCTCTACTCGCGCGCCTATGTCACTTACATGTCCCAGCAGACGGCGCGCGGCTTCGATTCGATCTCGGCCGAACTCATCGGCCTGACCGAAGGCGGAACCGTCAACCTGCGCGGGATCACCACGCTGGACATCGACGGCATCCAGCTCTCCGACGCCGGCAATATCCTCAGGGTCGCCAATTTCGAGGCATCGCTCGGCGCCTACGACTTCCTGACCATCCGGGGCGGCAAGGCCGCCGACCAGATCACCGGCGGCACCACGGGATTCAGCATCATCGACGGCGGCGCCGGCGACGACATTATTTCCGCCGGCACGGGACATGCCCGCCTGATCGGCGGCCGCGGCGTGGACAAGGTCACGGGCAGCAGCGCCAACGACTATATCGAGATCACTTCGGCCGGCGACGTCGCCGCCGGGGAGGTTTACGATGGCAAGGGCGGCAACGATAGCTTCGGAGTCATCTCCGAGAGCTACGAAGAGGTTCGCCTCGACCTTCGCAAGGTTACCGTCGTCAACATCGAGACGCTGGAAACCTATGGCGTCGACCTGGCGCTGACGCCGGAATCCCTGGCGCCCTTCGACAATATCCATACCGGCAACCTGCGCTTCATCACGGGCGGCCGCATCGACCTGTGGGACAAGGCCGAACTCGACATCGGCTATGTCTTCCTCAGCGACCGGGGCAACATCTTCGACCTGCGGGGGCCGAGCGGCCCGCAGGCCGAGCTTTCGGTGTTGTGGATGCATGGCGGCGCCAAGGCCGACACGATCATCGGCGCCGGGGAAATCATGTATGTCTTCGCTGGCGACGGCGACGACATCATCGACGGCGGCGCAGGTAACGACGTGTTGCAGGGTCAGGGCGGCGCCGACACCTTCGTGTTCCAGGCCGGGCATGGCCATGACGCCATCTACGACTTCGAGCGCGGCCACGACAAGATCGACGTCCGTGCTTTCGGCTATCACTCGCTGGACGACCTCTATGCCGCCGGCGGCTCGATCGGCGCGGCCGACTACAGCCCCTACGCGGCGGCGGTCAAACTGTCGGCGGGTTCGGACAGTATCGACGTGTCGAGCACCACGCCGCAGATCATGGCCCTGGACGCCAGCGACTTCATCTTCGCCTGACACCTCTCACCCCGCGGCGTCAGCCGCGGGGTCCCGCCCCGCATTCCGAAATGCCGGGGGCCTCAGGCCTCGAGGACGCGGCGCAGGGCGTCGATGTCGTCCTGGAAGGCGGTGTCGGTCGAGCACAGCTCCTCGATCTTGCGGACGGCGTGGATCACCGTCGTGTGGTCGCGGCCGCCGAACTTGCGGCCGATCTCGGGCAGGGAGCGCGAGGTGAGCTGCTTCGAAAGATACATTGCGACCTGGCGCGGCCGGGCCACGGCGCGGGCGCGGCGGGCCGACAGGAGATCGGCGAGGCGGACGCCGTAATAGTCCGAGACCTTGCGCTGGATCTCCTCGATCGTCACCCGGCGGTCGTTGGCGCGCAGCAGGTCCTGCAGCACTTCCTGGGCCATTTCGACCGTGATCGGCCGGCCGACCAGTTCGGCGAAGGCGACGACGCGGTTCAGCGCGCCTTCCAGTTCGCGGACATTGGACGTGATGCGATGGGCGAGGAATTCCAGCACCCGGCGCGGCACGTCCTGGGTGCCCATGCCCTCGACCTTCTGCTCGAGAATGCCGAGGCGCAGTTCGTAGTCGGTCGGGTGGATGTCGGCGACGAGACCCCAGCCGAGGCGGGAGCGGATGCGCTCCTCGATGCCTTCGAGGTCGGTCGGGCTGCGGTCGGCGGAAATGATCACCTGGCGGTTATGGTCCACGAGGGCGTTGAACGTGTGGAAGAATTCTTCCTGCGTGCTGTCCTTGCCCGAGATGAACTGGACATCGTCGATCATCAGGACGTCGACCGAGCGGAACTGCTCCTTGAAGGCCATCGTGTCCTTGAAGCGGAGCGCCCGGATGAACTGGTACATGAACTTCTCGGCCGAGAGGTACAGGACCTTCTTCTCCGGGGCCTTTTCGCGCAGGGCCCAGGCGATGGCGTGCATCAGGTGGGTCTTGCCGAGGCCGACGCCGCCATAGAGGAACAGCGGATTGAATTTCACCGCCTCGCCTTCGGCGACGCGGCGGGCCGCGGCATGAGCGAGTTCGTTCGACTTGCCGACGACGAAATTGTCGAAGGTGAAGCGGGTATCGAGCGGGGCGCCGACACCGACATCCTGAATGCTGGAAGTCTGGGCCACCGGCGCGGCGGCCATGGCGACGGCAGGCACGGCGGCCGGCGCCGCGCCATAGGCGGCGACGGGGCGGGGTG
>NZ_JBAQRT010000391.1:0-2502 GCF_049306435.1 Zavarzinia sp. | reverse complement strand
GCCGTCACCGGTCGGCGATAGCGACGCGAATTGCGCGTGCCCTTCGCCTCCAGCTCCCCGGCATCGACGAGCTGGCGGAGGGTCCAGGCGATCTGGCTCCGCTCGACACCGACCGCCATCGCGATATCGCCCGCGCTGAACCAGGCGCCAGGCGCCCGCCAGGCCACGGCACGGCGGACTTTCGCCGGGATCGCACCATCAAGGATGGGAGCCGGACGCGGCGCCGCCGGCATCTGCACCCAGGCGCCGACGAGTCCGATGACGGCGAGGGCCAGGAGCCCGCGCGCGACCATGTCGGGATCGCGGCTGCGCAGGGCGGTGACATCGATTTCCATGCCCGCCTCCTCAATTGCGCGGGGCGGGCGTGGCATCGGCCACGTCATTGACGATCTGGACGAGGTCCTGCCACGGCAGCGCCCCGGTCAGCCGCAAGCGGGTCAGCAGGCGGCGCAGGGCCTCCCGGGCGAGCTCGGGATCGGGCGGGCAGGCCATTTCGGTGGCGATGATCGCCAGCCGGGCTGTCGCCCGGCGCATCTCGCCAAGCTCGTCGGCGAGGCGGGCGGATGCGCGGCGTCCGTCATGACGGACGGCCATTTGGCGGACCCGCAGCTCCCAGATGTCGAGCGCGCAGATGTAACTCAGCGCGATGTCGGGCAGGGACTTCATGGTCACGCTCCCTTCGACTTGCGGATCAGTTCCGCCGTGGTCAGCAGCGCGCCGTCGACGATGTGCTGGGCGTCCGAGACGCGGTAGACCTCATGGCCGTCCTGTCGAAGCCTGCACACGGCGGCATAGACCTGATCGTCGCCGCCGCGCTGGCGGCGGATGTAGCGCCGGGGCGGCAAGGCGAGGTCGAAGGCGATTTGGCTATCGGACATGGAGATCTCCCTCGGCGGCCGTCGCGGCCAGCTCGTCGGTGTAGTGGTCGAGGATTTCGGGCCAGCCGCGCACCATCGCGAGCCAGTAGCGGGCGAGGCGCTCGATCGCCTGGCCCCGGCCGATGTCGGAGGGCGCCAGCTGGCCGGCCTGCCGCAGGGCGTCGCAGGGGCTAAGGCCGAGGGCGAGGACGTAATCGACCTGGTCCGCCGCGACACCGATGGCGATGTCATGCGCGCGATCGAGCGCCAGCTGGCGGCGGGCCAGCTGG
Source organism: Zavarzinia sp. (assembly GCF_049306435.1). Classification (NCBI taxonomy): domain Bacteria; kingdom Pseudomonadati; phylum Pseudomonadota; class Alphaproteobacteria; order Rhodospirillales; family Zavarziniaceae; genus Zavarzinia; species Zavarzinia sp. The sequence goes on along the minus strand of NZ_JBAQRT010000391.1, from coordinate 1,355 downwards.
GCGAGATAATCGACGCGGCGCTGGCGGCCCATGGTCGCGGCCTCACACTCTGGCGATGTCGAGCGGGATCTGCCGGAAGTCCTCGTCGGCGCCGCCGCGTCGGTAGAGGCGGAAATATTCCTTGGACTTCTGGACGCGGATCGCGTCGTTGATCGCCTCCATGGCCTTCTTCCAGCGCAGATCCGGGAAGTCGTAGCGGCGCAGGCCAAGGATGCGATCCTTGTCCAGCTGGCCCGCCTTATTGACGCGGAAGGCATCGTTGACGATCAGCTTCAGCTCGGCGCTGCCGCCGGCCGACCAGTCGGTCAGGCATTCATCGATCAGGCTCTTAGCGACCTGGAGCTCCGGCCCGAACTCGATGAAATCGGCGATCGCCACCTGCAGCCTGATGGTGCCGTCGTAACTCGACAGGGTGAGATTGCCTCGCCCTCTGCCGCGAGTGATGCCGTACTGGTTGGCAACAAGCTCAACGAAGGCATCGACACTGGTTTTGATATTGACCTTGAGGGCAGCGAGCCTGCAGCTCTCCTCCTCCGCCAGGGCGGCCAGCTCGCGCACCATCTGGTCTTCAAGGACATGCTGCGGTTTGACCTTGTCGGCGGGGACGAGGCGCCCTTCCGCGTCCTGCATGTAGCCGGCAGGCACGGCGTTGGCGTCAGACATGGATAGCCCTCCGAAGGAGTTTCGAGATGCGGTCGAGCAGGCCCCGGCGACGGCGCGTCGGGGCGGTGATGACACCCGAAAGGGCGATGCGGGCGAGGCCGGTCATGTCGTCGGCCCCGGGGCGGCGGCGGGCACGGGATCGGCCGTGCGCATCGCCCAGTCGATCGCGGTATTGATCACGATCCAGGGATGGGGCTCGGCATTTCGGCGCCCGCAGTCGCTGTCATGCCGGAAGGGTTGGCGGCACTCCGTGACCTTCTGATAGTGCCCGCAGCCCTCGCAGAAGCAGAGAGCCCCATAAATGCGATAGATCGTGCTGATAGCGGCCAGGCGGTGGGCCGGTGTCACGTCCTTCATTTCTCGTCTCCCGATGTAACTTTGATCGTCATGCCGAGCGCCCGCGCCCAGCCGAACAGGTTTTCGAGGCGCGGCATGACCTGCCGCCGCTCCCACTGGTCGAGCGCCTGGGCGGTGACACCCACGCGCGTCGCCACAGCCTCCAGCGTCAGCCCTTTTTCAAGCCGCGCTTGAGCGAGGGCGGTCACCACCGCGAACAGGGCGCGGGCGGCGCTCATGCGTGCCCCGCCTTGGTGTGATGGCAGGCCAGGCGGCGGCCGGGCTGCAGCGGGGTCAGCATCCCCTCACAGGCGATGGCATCGTCGCCGCCGATCTGGATGCGCCAGGCCCTGGCG
>NZ_JBAQRT010000390.1:0-3613 GCF_049306435.1 Zavarzinia sp. | reverse complement strand
GCGCCCGCCCCGGTGGCTAGCCCCGCGCCGGTGGCCGCGCCCGCCGGTCCTTCGGCCGTCGCCGTCTCGGGCGAGGATGCCTTCGATCTCGTGATCATCGGCGGTGGCCCCGCCGGTTACACGGCGGCGATCCGCGCCGGCCAGCTCGGCTTCAGGACCGCGATCATCGAGAAGCGCGGCACCCTGGGCGGCACCTGCCTCAATGTCGGCTGCATTCCCTCGAAGGCGCTGCTGCACGCGACCGAACTGTTCGACGAGGCGCAGCACGGCTTCGCCAAATTCGGCATCAGGGCGGAGAATGTCTCGGTCGATCTCGACGCGATGATGGCGCATAAGGCCAAGGTCGTCGGCGAGCTGACCAAGGGCATCGAGTTCCTCATGAAGAAGAACAAGGTGACCTATATCGTCGGCACCGCCCGCTTCGCCGGCGCCGATACGATCGACGTCACCCTGAATGACGGCGCCAGCCGGGTGGTCAAGGCGGCGCGCACGCTGATCGCCACCGGCTCCGACGTCTCGTCGCTGCCGGGCATCACCATCGACGAGAAGACCGTGGTCTCCTCGACGGGCGCCCTTTCGCTGACCAAGGTGCCGAAGAAACTGATCGTCATCGGCGGCGGCGTCATCGGCCTCGAGCTCGGCTCGGTGTGGAAGCGCCTGGGCGCCGACGTGACGGTGGTCGAATTCCTCGATCGCATCACCCCGGCGATGGACGGCGAGATTTCCAAGAATTTCCAGCGCATCCTCGGCAAGCAGGGCTTCGAGTTCATGCTGTCCCACAAGGTGACCGGCGTGAAGCCGACCAAGAAGGGCGCCACGGTCACCGTGGTCCCGGTCGCGGGCGGTGACGAGAAGGTGCTGGACGCCGATATCGTCCTCGTCGCGGTCGGCCGCCGGCCCTATACGGACGGGCTCAACCTCGGGGCGGCCGGTGTCGCCACCACCGAGCGCGGCTTTATCCCCGTCGATGCTCATTACGCCACCAATGTCCCGCATATCTATGCGGTGGGCGATGTGATCGGCGGCCTGATGCTGGCCCACAAGGCGGAAGAAGAAGGCGTCGCGGCGGTCGAGATCATGGCCGGCCAGCACGGCCATGTGAATTACGACGCGATCCCCGGCGTCATCTACACCATGCCGGAAATCGCCAATGTCGGCCGCACGGAAGAAGAGCTGAAGAAGGCCGGCATCGCCTACAAGATCGGCAAGTTCCCCTTCACGGCGAATGCCCGCGCCAAGGCCAACGGCCAGACCGAGGGATTCGTGAAGGTGATCGCCGATGCGGCGACCGATCGCATCCTGGGCGCCCATATCATCGGGGCCGACGCCGGCAACATGATCGCCGAAGTCGTGACCGCGATCGAATTCGGCGGCGCGGCCGAGGATCTGGCCCGTACCAGCCACGCCCACCCGACCGAGATGGAAGCGATCCGCGAGGCCGCGCTCGGCGTCAACGGCGGCATCCGGCAGATGTGATGCGATGAACGACCGGCGATCCGACCAGAATGATGGCCAGGGCGCCGGCACGCCCGAGCGCGCGTCGGCGGAGGTGATTCCCTTCCGCCGCCCCGCGAAGCCCGTCACCGTGAAGAAATCCGGCAGCGGCGGCCCGGTGATCGGGCCGCGCAGCCGCATCGCCCACAAGCTGCGTATGGCGGAATCCGCCACCTATGGCGCCTTGTTCAGCCTGGTCGCCTTGACCCTCGAGGCGCCGCTCTCGGCCCTGCCCTATATGGTGATCGCCCTCGCCCTCGGGGCCGGCGCATGGTTCAGCCTGTCGCCCCGGCGCGGCGCCATCGACAATGGCACGGTGGTGGTCACGGCGCTGGCGACGGCCCTGGCCGGCTGGCTCGCCTATGCCGCGATCAAGGGCGTGATCGGCGGCGGCGGCATCCTGACGGTGTTCACCGGTTTCGCCAACGGCATGGCTTACGCCATGGTCGTGGGCTGGCCCGCCGCCATCGTGGCCGGCCTGATCACGCGCCAGCTCTCGGCCCAGTGGCGGCCGCGGGGCCGCCGTTGATCCGCGCTCTTTCGGCCCTTGGTTTCGGCGCCCTCGGCGCCGGGCTGTTCGCCCTCGCGCTGCAGCTCTTTCCCGGCCTCGCCCTCGCCTTGCAGGAAACCGCGCTGCCGGCGCTGGCCGGTACCTTCGTCGCAGCCGCGCTCGTCTGGTACCTGGGCTTCGGCAAGGCCCCCGCGCCATCGCCCGGCCGAGGCGCGGCGCTGGGCGCGCTCGCCGCCGTGCTGGCCAATCCCCTCGCCATCCTCTTCATTTCCGTGAGCGCCGAGGATCGCGGCTCGGCGCCGCTGGACGCCACCGGCATTCTCGTCCTCGCGACCGTGGGCGCGGTGGAGACCAGCCCGGTCTCCCTGCCCGTCGCGATCCTGACCGGCGCTTTCTACGCCTTGCTGCTCGGGCTTCTGGTCCGGGATCGGGTGAGCAGACCGTAGACTTTCTCCCGGCGGTGTTTCGCCGATGCGTCTTTGGAGGCATTCTGAAGCTGCGTGAACGGGGGAGGGGTGTCCATGCGCTTGGCGTTCGGTTTTGCCGCCTTAGGGCTTCTGGTGGTCGCAATGTCGGGCACGGGCGCCCGGGCCGACGAGATCGGCCCCCTCGCGGGCAAGCGCTTCGGCGCCGGAACCAAGGTCACGGTCGTCCTGCTGCATGGCGACGTATCGCGGGGCGGGCCGGCGGACTATCTCTATCCGGTGGCCGAGGGCATCGCGCAGCGTCACCCGGGCGCGTCCGTCTATGCGGTGCTGAGGCCCGGTTACGAGGATTCGGTGGGACTGGTCAGTCCGGGATCGAACAATGGTCGCCGGGATCACTATACGGAAGAGAACAACGATCTGGTGGCGGTGGCGCTTCAGGCCGTGAAATTGCCGGGGGTGCCACTTGTCGCCCTCGGCCATTCCGGGGGCGCGGCGCAGCTCGGTGTCGTCATCGCGCGCCACCCGGGTCTGGTCGACACGGCGATCCTGGCCGCCTGTCCCTGCGATATCCTGCGCTGGCGCGAAATGCAGGGACGGCGCCCGTGGAATTTCAGCCAGTCGCCGCAAGCCTTCGTCGACGACGTTCCGGCCACCACCCATGTTCGCGCGCTGACCGGCACGGCGGACGAGAATACCGCCCCCACCCTCGCCGAAGATTATGTCGCCAGCCTGTCCGGGCGGGGCGTCGATGCCGTCTTCCAGCCCGTGCCCGGGGCCGGACACGATTTCAACGGAGCCTTCGCCGCGGCCGCGGTCGCGGCGGTCGAAACTGAAATCGACAGGATCAGATGATCGCCCCGGTCAGCCGTCGTGGTGCCGTTTTTTCAACCGGAACGCCGGTCGAACGGATTCATGATTGAGGACACACTGGCGTGGCCGAGGGGGGCTTGACCGGGACCGCTGCCCCCACGATTTCCAAATTCTCGTCATCCCGGCGAAGGCCGGGATCTTGTGACGAAAGAGGTGTCTTTTCCTGATCGAGATCCCGGCCTGCGCCCATAGGCGCTAAGATAATGGATTCCCCTTTCTGGCTGATTGTGATTCAAGCTTTGAATGGACATCAGCGTCGACGATCACGATTGGCCGTTGGTTGTTTCCCGCATCGAGGAAGCGATCGACC
>NZ_JBAQRT010000389.1:0-7313 GCF_049306435.1 Zavarzinia sp. | reverse complement strand
AGGGTCACGAGCCCGAGCGCCGCGACGATCTGGCCGGCGACGAGATCCTGCGACGCCGCCAGCGTGCCCCTCTCACGGCTGCGCCAGCCGTTGGCTTCGGAAAGAATATAGGCGCCCGCGCGGGGCGCCTCGGTCAGAACCGTGGGCATGTGTATCTCCTGTGGTTGCCCCTGCGGGTGGGTTTCAGCCCTTGCGGGCGGTTTTCATCGCCGCGTCCCAGGTCGCGGCGGCGGACGGCTTTCCGCCCGCCTTGCCCTGCGGGCCGAGGTCGGGGTTGATCGCCGAGGCGAGACGCTGGCCAAGGCCGCCACCCTGGGCGCCGAGGCGCAGCGACTTCAACGCGGCCTTGCGGTTGAGCGTGGTGCCGAAGGCGAGATGCGCGGCCAGCGCGGGATTCTTGCCCGCCGCCGGATCGGCGAAGATCGCGGCGCAGCGGCTGCGCTCGCGCTGGCGGGCACGGGCCGAAGCCCCCTCGCCCGCCATTTCCTCGTCGTCGCCGGTCTCGTCGTCGGCCGGGTCCTTCTCGGGATCGTCCTCGGGCGGCGCTTCTTCGTCCTCGAGATCTTCGCCCTCGGCCTGTTCCGGATCGGGCTTGTCCTTCTCCGGATCGGTGGTCTGGTCTTCCGCCTTGCGGCGACCGATGCCCATCAGATGGGCGAAGCGGCTGGTGTCGGCCATCATCGGCAATTTCATGTGACGTCCTTTCAGGCAGCGTCGAGCTGGTCGAGAAGCGCGCGGAAGGCCTCGTCCGGGGCCATGACGGCATCGGCAAGTCCGATCTCGACCGCACCCGGGCGCGCGCCGGGCAGGCCGGTGAAACATTCGGCGTTCAGATTGGCGATGGCGGCGGGCTTCAGGCCGCGATTGCGCGCGACGGTCGAGATGAACAGCTCGCCCGCGACGTCGATTTCCGCCTGAATCCGGCCGCGCGCATCGTCCGACAGGGCCTCGAAAGGGTTGCCCTCGGCCTTGTGGGCGCCGTGCCTGATGATGTTGACGGTGACACCATCCTTGTCGAGGCCGCGCGAGATGTCGGTCAGCATGCAGATGATGCCGATCGACCCGACCCCGCCGAGGCGCGGCACGAAGATCCGGTCGCAGGCCGACGCCAGGGCATAGGCGGCGGAATAGGCGCAGTCCGACAGGATCGCCCAGATCGGCTTTCGCCCGCGCGCCCGATATATCAGGTCGACGAGGTCGAACAGGCCGGCGACCTCGCCCCCCGGGCTGTCGATGTCGAGAACGATCGCCTCGACCGAAGCATCGTTCAGGGCCATGAGGAAGGCCGCGCGGATGCCGTCATAGCCGGTCATGCCGGAATAGGGCCGCAGGCTGCCCAGCTTGGCGACCAGCGTGCCCTCGACCGGGATGCGCGCGACGCCCGAGATTACGTCATAGCCGCGATACTCCCCGGCCTCGACGCCTTCGGTCCAGTCGTCATTCGCCAGGATGACGGCGGTGCCGTCGGCCCGGAACAGCCGGGCGACACCGAAGCGATCGGCGAGCGCCGCCATGACCAGTTCGGCCTTGTCCTCGCGGATCGCCAGCGGCCGGTTGAATAGCCTTTGGGCCAGATGGGGATGCGACGTCATGGTGTCTGTCCTTCCGACATCAGCCCGGGGTCCTTCGACGGGCCGGCCCAGCTCGGCGGGGTCAGGCCCCGGGCCTTGAAGGCCGCCACTTCCCGGGCACGCTGGTCGATCACTTCTTCCCAATCGGCGCCGCCGTTTTCGGCCGCCTCGTCCTCGAGCGTGGAAAGCCCGGCTTCCATGCCGAGGACCGCGCCTTCGCGTTCCTTGGTCGGGTCGATCCAGCCGCGCCCCGGGCCGATCCAGCGGCAGGCGGCATAGCCCGCCCGCGCTTCCTCGAAGGACGGCGCGCCGGCCGGCATCGGCAGGCGATCCGGGTAATCGTGCAGTTCCCACAGGAACGAGGCATAGATCGGCGAGGCCAGCGACAGCGCGAAATCCCGGCGCCGGCGGACCATCGTCTTCCAGGCGGTCAGCAGCGCGCCCCGGGCGGACGAGTAATTCGTTTTCGACCAGTCCTTGGACAGCTGTTCGGCGGTGTTGCCGGTCTGGGCCGCGACGTTCCGCAGCATCGCGTGCTCGAAGGCGTCGAAGCCGTTGCCGGGCCGCGTGGCACCGACGGTTTCCAGCTTCTCGCCCGGGAACAGATGCGGCAGACGGGCATTGCCCAGCATCAGATTGGCGCCATCGTGGAAATCGTCACGCAGCCGCTGATAGGCGCCCAGCTCGCCGCCGCCGTCGTCGAGCCCGGCCTGCACGAGGTCCGTGTCGAAGGGCGAGGTGATGAAGGTCGCAAAGATCGCGTTGACGATCGCCGCCTGCAACTCCGCGCTGTCATATTTGATCAGCATCTTCAGGCGGTTGACGACCGGCGTCAGGATGCCGATGCCCCGGTTCTGGCCGATTTCCTGCGCCTCGAAGGAATGGAATACCCGGCGCCAGCCCGCGACCTCCCGCGTTACCCGCTCCCACTCCATCGCCTCGGGGTCGATCCAGGCCGCGCCAGGATCCCCCTTGCGGAAGTGATAGGCAACGGGCACGTCGTGATCGTCGATCTCCACCCCGTCGCGCAGGTATCGGCTGTCGGCCGCCATCATCGGGTTACAGAGCCTCTGCGGGTGGACCAGCCGGATGGCGGTGGCGTATCGCGCGCCGCCCGGGCCCACGCGCTCGGGCATGAAATGCGCGACGGCGATGGCGTCGCCCTCGACCAGGCGGTGGCGGAGAGAAATCCAGAACTGCTGTTCGATCGTCATCCGCTTCGACACATCGCCGTAGAGCAGGGGATCGTTGACGAAATGCATCCGCCACTCAGCCTCGACGGCGGCGGCATATTCCGCCGCCCAGGTGGCATCCAGCCGGCGGTCGATCCTCTGCAGCGCGCGATAGTCCGGCTTCGCCGACAGGCGGAATGTGAGGCCGACCGTCTCGTCGAGGATGGTCTGGACCGCGCCCGCGGCCCAGCCGTCGTTGCGTACCAGGTCCTGACTACGGGCGACGATCCGCTGACGGTCGACGAGGGCCGCATCGCCCGGCCGAAGCGGCGGATTCCAGTCCGCGCCCTCCGCCGCCAGCGGGTTGCCGGCATCATAGGGATAACGCGCGCCACCGGGCGAGGCGAGCCCAGCGCGCATGCGCCGCCCCGGCTGGCTCGCGGGTTTCATCGGCAGGCCGGCGGCGTCGAGGATCGTCATATCAGAACCGCAGGCCGATCGCGCGCCGGGCCGGCCGGGCACCGTCGAGCAGGGCGAGCTTCGCTTTCAGTTCAGCGACATAGGCCCGCAGCTCGCCGATATTGCCGGCGGTATAGGTCACCGCCTTGCCTTCGTAACTGACGCTGACGCTGCGCCGCCCGATGGAGAGGGCGTGCAGCGCCGCTTCCGCCTCGGCAAGCCGGGCGGTGATCACTTCGCGGTCCATGTCGGGTCCTTCAGCGGCGGGCGCCCGGCAGACGCCGGGCCAGGGTTACGGGCTTCGCCGGGGATGGGGCCGGCCGCGGCAGGGCCGGCATGGCGTCATCCCCGGCCGGGCCGGTCTCGGACCGGGCCAGGCTGTTGCGGGCAGGATCGGGCGAAGCCCAGGCCGGGGCAGCGCCGCCCCGGCCGATGTCGAACAATTCGGACAGCACCGCCAGCATCACCAGCAGGTCGAGCGGCTCGTTCCGGGGCGCGCCTTCCGGCCGGGTCCAGCGGCCCAGCTTGTCCCGGGCCTCGGCCGCCACACCCTCGAAGAAATCCGCGTCGTCACTGCCCTGCGGCCGACGAAGGCCGGCCGGCAGGCGGATCGCCGCCGTCGTCACCGGCGCGACCTCCCCGATATCGCCAGTACCATCGGCATTCTCACCGGCGAAGATCAGGCCCAGCCGCGTCGCGACCGTATCCTTGAAGGCATTGGGCGCGAAGCGCAGCACCGGCACGTCGCCCAGGGCCTTCACCTTGCGGTCGGCGCGCTGATGCTGCGGCCAGGTCAGGTCGATGCGCGGCGGATTCGCCGTGGACGCGCCCTTCGACAGCATCGCGGTATAGACCGGCACCTTGTGCCTGTTCTGCCCGAGGCGGCGAACGATACCGCGATCTGCCCGGCTCCAGGCCCGCCAGGCGGCATAGGCAAGATCGGTCACGCCCGCCTCGCCGGCGGAATCGATCAGCGCGCCCCGGATCGGCAGGTGACGCGATGGGTCACCCGCCATCGGATAGGTCGCGGACAACACCCGGTCGACGACAACCTGCCAATGGGCGGGACTCCGCGCCAGCGACAGCGGCGTGCCGACGGCATCGGCCGCGCTGACCTTGAAATGGTCGATCACGACGCTCTCGCCGCTGGTATAATCGAAGGCGCCGACCGCGACCTCGATCCAGGTCGAGTTGATATCGCAGGACGCGAACAGGGCGCCGAAGCCTTCCGGCACGACACGCAGGGGCAGATCGACCGCATTCTCGCGCAGGCTCTCCGCCTCGAGGCTGCCCACAGCCTCCGGGGCGCAGTAAGGCTCGCCCCAGCGCTTGGCCATGACCTCCCGCAGCTCGCGTTCCGCGTTTTCCGAGCCGCGCGCCAGCTTCCGTTCCGCCTCGACCCGGGCCGCCGCCAGCCCGCCCCAGCCGCCGGCGGTCCAGGGCGACATGAGCCCGTGAATCCAGAAACCCGCCATGTCGCTGCGGACAAGATCACCCTCGATCACCCCCTCGGGCGTGATCGTCTGGCCCTCGCCGATCCAGCAACCGGCGGCGTTCATCGCCCGGCGGTGACGCTCCTCGATCAGCTCATCGCAGCTCGGGCAGCGCAGGCGCGCCATGTCGCGAATCTCGTCGAGCGGCGCGGCGGCATCGTAATCGAGCACCATGCGCCGCGACGCGATCGGCGCCGGCGAGGCGACCGCATTGCAGATGGGACAGGGCCAATACCACAGCCGCCGGTCCGATCGCGCGAACCAGGCCATGATCCCGCGATCCCAATGCCCGCGGTTCTCGTCGAGACCGCTCGCGGCATCGGGATGCGACATGCCGACGATGATCGAGGCCGGCAGATAATATTGCCGGCGGATTTCCAGCCGCTCCCACGGATCGCCCAGGCTCTTGGCATAGAGGTCGATTTCGTCGGCGACGATGCGGGGCGCGTTCTTCGAGACGAAGGCGCCCGCGTTCGCCGCGAGGAAATGGGCATTCATGCCCCGGAACGCCTTGAATTGCAGGCTGTCGTTGATCGCGCCCGGCAGCTGGCGGCTCGCCAGGACATCGTGATTCCGGATCATCGCGTTGATCCGGTCCTTGACATAGGCGTCCCGCATCGCGTCGGTCGGCATGTACCAGAGGAAAGAGGCAGGATCCTCGGCGATCGACGCGAAGAACCAGTTCTCCGGAATCGTCGTCTTGCCAGACTGGCCGGGGCCGATGATCGCCATGCCGGTATGCGTCCCTTCCGACAGGACCCGTTCCGCCTCCAGCGTGTAAGGCGCGTCGTCATGCCGAAAGCCACCGCCGTTGATATAGCGCAGGTCCTCGACCACCTCGGGGATCGGCCGGCGCCGCGGCGGCAGCGCGAATTCCAGGGCATCGGCGATCAGCTGGCCGGGGTCGACATACTCGCCCATCACGACCGTCCCCCCATGACCTGCTGCAGGCCGCGCACGGCCGTCGTCCAACGCTCGTCGACCGACGCCGTCACCGCCCGCCGGACGTCATCCGGGATCGCGTGGCGGCGAAAGGCATCGCTGATCGCCCCCCGCATCGCCGCCGGGATCTGGGCGAAGACATCGCCCAGCGCGGCCCGCAGCGGCTCGGCCATCACCAGCAAGCCCGCTTCCTGATCCATCTTGCGCTGCTCGCGCTTGGCCCGGATCAGCTGATACTGCTGCGCTGGCGACAGGATCGCGTCGGCAGCCGCCTCGCCCATGCCCGGCAGCGACAGCTGGTCCACGAGGTCCAGTTTCGCCGCAGCGGCTTCCGCCTCTTCCTGCCGCTTCCGCTCCCGCCAGGCCTTGACCGCGTGCGGATCGAACTCCCAGGCCCTGCCCCGATCACCCCGCCCCACGACCGGCAAGTCGGGATAGGTTTTCAGCCAGCCCCGGAAAGTAGGCGCAGAAATCTCCAGTATGCGGCACATCTCATCGAGATTGACCGTAACCAGAGACGATCCGTCCATCGGAAACAACACCAGAAAAAGAAAGCGATTTCAATTAGTTAGCCACACCCAAACCCCAAGGCGCGAATTTACCCGTGGGGTGATGGGGGGCCGGGAGGGACCCGTGACATTTTTGCACTACAGGCCGGCGCCGCGGATCGCAGCGGTGATCTCGCGGGCGACCGCTTCCGTGAGAAGTGCCTTGACGGTCGTGTAGACCGTCTCGCGAAATCCGAACCGCGGTTCATAACTGGCTTCCCCGACGAAGCGGACAAGCAATTTGAGGCCGGTCATCGACTTGGACCCGGCGTTCAGCCGACCCTTGGTTCCTCGCGACCCGTCGCGCCGCTCCCCACTCTTCGGTCGCTGCCACACGCCGCCGATGGTCTCGCCCGAAGAGCGGAAGGTAATCTGTCCGACGAAGACATCGCGCCGCCCCTTCAGTCGCTGCAACGCCTTGGCCGGCAAGTTGCCGTAAGCGTTGAGACCAGCGCCGACCGGGATCACCAGCGCGCGCCGTTCCGGTCGGCGGGTTCCGCCCCCCTCCTCGATCCGCAGGTACCTGGCCTGCAGGGGGCGGACGAACACAGCGGCCTTGAGCGCACCCTTGCGCGCCGCCTGTATCGCGATCCCCCGCTGGGTAAAACTGTTCGGACGATCGAAGCGGTTCGGAAGGCTCGCCTCGACCTTTCCCTGCGCCGCCTTTGCAACTGTGGTCAGGGCCTTGGCCACGCCGAACTCGACCTGCCGTCCGATATTTCCGAACACACCGGGGCGGCGCCTGACGACTTTCGACATCCGGCGCCCCCGACATGAAAATGCCCGGCCGGGACATTATCCCGCCGGGCACACGAATGAGAATGGTGATAGTGTCAACGGGTTACGCCCGCCTGTCAAGCCTGATCGTCACGAACCCAAGGCCGTTCCACCAGCGCGAGGGGGCGCAGCCTGTGACGGGTCAGGCGGCCCGTGTCCTGTCGCAGGGCATAGTCGAGGAGGACGAGGCCGTGGCGCCACTGCGTCCAGGCGCGGCGGGCGAGGGTGATGCCCGGCCCCCTGTCGATCAGCTCCAGCGGGCAGTAGGTGGCCCAGCTGCCCCGCCCCTGCCCCTCGCACCGCTCGACTACGGGCTTGCCCCGGCTCCACAGCGGCCGGAAGGCATAGCGG
>NZ_JBAQRT010000388.1:0-12532 GCF_049306435.1 Zavarzinia sp. | reverse complement strand
GCCCGCCTGATGAAGGAGATGGGACTTCGGGGCGCCATCCGCGGCAAGCCGGTGAAGACCACGGTGAGCAGCCGGGGCAATGGCTGCCCCCGGGATCTGGTGAACCGGCAGTTCGCGGCGCCGAGGCGGAACGGCGATACTATGCACAGCGAGACACGGCGCAGGCGGCGTGACTCAAATCAATCCGCCTCCGACAAACCCGGCGCGGTTCGACGCGCTCCCATACCTCTATGCCGGGAAGAGACTAGAGAATTCCGGCCCGTCCGTGGAAGCCCTATTATGCACCAAGGGTTGTTCGGGCTTGGGCGAGGCTTGCTGTGGGTGTCGGTTCCCGGCAGGCAGGCTGGACCTGTCCCGCCCTTCAACCTACAGTCGGCGGCCGAAGCGAGAATCGGCAGGGGCGGCAATGAGTCAGGCATTCTTCGAGAAACCGATTCTGAACTCGCCCTATGCCTATCCGGATCGCCACTGGGAGTTGGACGCGGACGGCCAGCCGACCCAGCGCATCATCGAGATGCGGCGGCGCTCCGACCTGATCACACCTGTCCCGAAGCCGAAAAAGCGGCGTCAGGCCAAGGATCAGGGTCAGATGCTCTTCGCCGACGCCAAGGGCCTGTCGACGGACGAGCAGGAATATAATCCGACGCCGATCATCAACGAGGTCCGGACCTATGTGGATGCCTGGCGCCGCCTGCCCAATCCGGAGCAATGGCTGGTAACGCCGGAAACCGCCCGTCTGCTGCAGCATTGGCGCAACCACGAGTTCTCGGGCGTGCGGCCCTTCTTCTGCCAGATCGAGGCGGTGGAAACGGCGATCTGGCTGGCGGAAGTCGCGCCGAAACTGGGGGCGCGCTCGGCCAGGTTCAGGGCGCATCTCGAAGGCGCGAACGCGCAGGCCAACCCCGACCTGATGCGCGTCGCGCTGAAGCTGGCGACCGGTGCCGGCAAGACGACCGTGATGGCCATGCTGATCGCCTGGCAGACGGTCAATGCCGTGCGCCACCCGAACAGCAGGCAATTCTCGCGCGGGTTCCTGATCGTCGCCCCCGGCATCACGATCAAGGACCGCCTGCGCGTTCTCCTGCCGAACGACCCCGACAGCTATTACCGGAACCGTGAGATCGTCCCGCCCGATCTGCTGGCCGAGATCGACAAGGCGAAGATCGTCATCACCAATTACCACGCCTTCAAGCTGCGCGAGCGCATCGCCCTGGCCAAGGGCACGCGCGATGCCCTGAAGGGCTGGCGGAACGAGGCGTTGCAGACCCTCGAAACCGAAGGCCAGATGGTCCAGCGCGTGATGCCGGACCTGATGGGCCTGAAGAACATCGTCGTCCTGAACGACGAGGCCCATCACTGCTACCGGGAACGGGTGAAGGACGCCACCGGCGAAACCGAGGCCGACCTGAAGGGCGAGGACCGGGAGGCCGCCAAGGAAGCCAACGAGGCCGCGCGCCTGTGGATTTCCGGGCTGGAGGCGGTGAAGCGCAAGCTCGGCCTCGCCATGGTCTACGACCTCTCGGCGACGCCCTTCTTCCTGCGCGGCTCGGGCTATGCCGAGGGAACCTTGTTTCCCTGGACCATGAGCGACTTCTCGCTGATGGATGCCATCGAATGCGGCATCGTGAAACTGCCCCGCGTGCCCGTCGCGGACAATGTGCCGGGCGGGGATACGCCGATGTTCCGCGATCTCTGGGAGCATATCGGCAAGCAGATGCCGAAGAAGGGGCGAAGCGCCTCCGGCCGCAAGCTCGATCCGCTGAAACTGCCGACGGAACTCCTTTCCGCCCTCGATGCGCTCTATGGCCACTACGAGAAGACCCATCGGCTCTGGCAAGAGTCGGGCATCAAGATCCCGCCGGTCTTCATCGTCGTCTGCAACAACACGGCGACCTCGGAACTCGTCTTCGATTACATCAGCGGCTTCCAGCGCGACAATGACGACGGCACGACGACGCTCGAGAACGGCCGTCTCGCGCTGTTCCGGAATTTCGACGAGCATGGCAATCCGCTGCCCCGACCCAATACCATCCTGATCGACAGCGCCCAGCTCGAATCCGGCGAGATCAGCAAGGAATTCCGCGAAGCCCACGCGGGCGAGATCGAGCGGTTCAAGCGCGAACTGGTCGAGCGGACGGGCGATGCCCAGGCCGCCGACAGGCTGGACGATGCCGCCCTCCTGCGCGAGGTGATGAACACGGTCGGCAAGACCGGCCGCCTGGGCGAGCAGGTCCGCTGCGTCGTCTCGGTTTCCATGCTGACCGAGGGCTGGGACGCCAACACGGTCACCCATATCCTCGGCCTTCGCGCCTTCGGCACCCAATTGCTGTGCGAGCAGGTGGTGGGCCGCGGCCTGCGCCGGCAATCCTACGATCTGAATGACGAGGATCGTTTCAACGTCGAATATGCCGATATCCTGGGCATTCCTTTCGATTTCGCGGCCAAACCCGTGGTGGCGCCACCGGCCAGGCCGCGGGAGACGGTGCGCGTCCACGCCGTGCGGCCGGACCGCGATGCCCTGGCCATCATCTATCCAAGGGTCGAGGGCTATCGGATCGAGCCGCCGGAGGATCGGGTGACGGCCCTGTTCGGCCCCGATCACGTGCTGGACCTGACACCCGATCTGGTCGGCCCCTCGGTCACCAAGAACCAGGGCATCATCGGCGAAGGCGTGGACCTGACGATCGAGCATCTGCACGAGGTGCGGACCTCGACCATCCTGTTCCATCTCACGCGGCACCTGCTCTACGACAAATATCGCGATCCCGGCGAGCCGCCCAAGCTGCATCTCTTCGGCCAGATGAAGCGGATCACCCGGCAATGGCTGGAGGGTGGTTATCTGAAATGTTCCGGCGGCACCTATCCGGCCCAGCTCCTCTACAAGGAAATGGCGGACATGGCGGCGGAGCGGATCAAGGCCGCGATCACCGAAGGCCTGTCCGGCAGCCAGCCGGTGAAGGCCATTCTCGATCCCTATAATCCGACGGGTTCCAGCGCCTTCGTCAATTTCACCACCTCGAAGGCCCTGCGCTGGCAGACGCGCGCCGACCGCTGCCATGTCGATTGGGCGGTCTGCGACAGCGATTGGGAGGCGGAATTCTGCCGCGTGGTCGAGAACCATCCGCGCACGCTCGCCTATGTGAAGAACCAGGGCCTCGGCCTCGAGGTGCCTTATCTCATGGGCGCGACTGCGCGGAAATATCTGCCCGATTTCATCGTGCGGCTGGACGACGGCCAGGCCGAGCCCCTGCATCTGATCGTGGAGATCAAGGGATACAGGGGCGAGGATGCCAAGGAAAAGGCCAATACCATGCGCGGCTACTGGGTGCCGGGGGTGAACAATATCGGCAAATACGGCCGCTGGGCTTTCGCCGAATTCCGCGAGGTTTACGAGATCGAGCGGCAGTTCGGCGCATTGGTCGCCGGCATCATCGGGAAGGATGCCGCCTGATGTTCGACGCGACCAAGGAAGACCTGCGCGACCTCCTCCGCCGGGCGGACGACGGGCGCCTGCAATTGCCGGATTTCCAGCGCGACTATGTCTGGGGCGACGAGGATGTGAAAAGCCTTCTCGCCTCGATCGCCAAGGGGTTTCCGGTCGGTGCCCTGCTCACCCTGCAATCGGGCGGCGACGTCGCCTTCAAGCCCCGCCTGCTGGCCGGCGTGCCGGACCGTGGCACCCTGCCCGACGAATTGCTGCTGGACGGACAGCAACGCATCACGTCGCTCTATCAGGCGACCTATGCCCGGCGGCCGGTTCGCACGCGGACGGGCAAGGGCACCGAAGTGCTGCGCTTCTATTATCTCGACATGAAGGCGGCGGTGGCGGGCGGCGCCAATATCGAGGACGCGATCGTCGGCGTGCCCGAGGACCGGGTGACCCGCAGCCATTTCGGCCGCGACGTGGTGCTCGATCTCTCGTCGCGGGACAAGGAATATGCGGCGGATCACTTTCCGCTGAACCTCACCTTCGACAGCCGCGACTGGTTCTTCGGCTGGCGCGACCATTGGCGCGGCCAGGGCCGCGATGTCGCCGATCTCGAACGCGATTTCTATCGCGGCGTCCTCGACCACATCGAACGCTATCAGATGCCGCTGATCCGCCTCGACCGGCGCAACAGCCGCGAGGCGATCTGCCTCGTGTTCGAAAAGGTGAATGTCGGCGGCAAGAAGCTGGATGCCTTCGAACTGGTGACCGCCATCTATGCCGCCGACAGTTTCGACCTGCGCGCCGACTGGAATGGCGCCACCGACGGCAAGACACAAGGCCGCCGGCAGAGGATCATCGGCATCGAGCAACCGCGCCGGGTGCTGTCGCAGATCGCCAGCACCGATTTCCTGCAGGCCTGCACCGTGCTTCACACCCGCGATCTGCGGGCGGCCAAGGCGCGGGAAGGCCTGAAGGGCAAGGAATTGCCGCAGATCACCTGCCGGCGCGACGCGCTGCTGGCCCTGCCCCTTTCGGCCTATCGGACCTATGCCGATGCCGTCGAACAGGGCTTCGTCGCGGCCAGCGATTTCCTGATCGAACACAAGATCGTCTGGGACAAGGATGTGCCCTATCCGCCCCAGATCGTCACCCTGGCGGGGGTTTTCGCCATCGCCGGCAACCGGGCCCGCACCGCCGCGGCCAAGGCCAAGCTGGCGCGCTGGTTCTGGTCGATCGCCTGCGGCGAACTCTACGGTTCATCGACCGAAAGCCGCGTCGCGCGCGATATCGACGAATTGGTCGACTGGCTGGAGCATGACGACCGGGTGCCGGCCTCGATCGGCGAAGCCGTCTTCCAGCAGGAGCGGCTGAAATCCCTGCGGATGCGGATTTCCGCCGCCTACAAGGCGCTGCACGCCCTGATCATGCTGAACGGCTGCAAGGATTTCATCACCGAGCGGCCGGCGGAAATCGCCACCTTCTTCAGGGACAGCATCGACATCCACCACATCTTCCCCCAGGCCTGGTGCAGGAAGCGGGGCATTCCGCCCGCCGTGTTCAATTCGATCGTGAACAAGACGCCCCTGTCCCGGGACTCCAACCAGTCGGTCGGCGGCGACGCCCCTTCCGTCTACCTGCGCAAGATCGAGAAGAAGCAGGGCCTCGCCCCGGAGAAGCTGGACGCCATCCTGCGCAGCCATCTGATCGATCCGGCGTATCTGCGCGCCGACGATTTCGACGGTTTCTTCAACGCCCGCCTGCAAGCGCTGACCGCCCTCGTCGGCAAGGCCATGGACAAGCCGGTGGTGCTGGACCTGGGCGGCAACGAGCGGGAATTCGAGGCGCCCGAAGACGCGAACCGCGAAGACGAGGAGGCGGCATGAAATCCGAAATCGTCCACTCCCTGACCCGCACCTTCGAGGACCACGCGCACAAGACCGATGGCGGCGTGGAATTCTGGCTGGCCCGCGATATCCAGCGTCTGCTGGGCTATGCCAAATGGGAGAATTTTCTCAACGTCCTGTCGAAGGCGAAAACCGCCTGTGAAATTTCAGGTCATGAGGCCGAGGACCATTTTGCCGACGTCAGGAAAATGGTCGAGCTCGGCTCGGGCAGCCAGCGCGAGATCGACGATCTCATGCTCACCCGTTTCGCCTGCTACCTGATCGCGCAGAACGGCGATCCGTCCAAACAAGGCCGTGCGTCAGACCCTGATCGACCGGGGCATTCGCCCCGAAAATCTGCCGCCGGCCGAAGACGCGAAGAAAGTGGAACGGCGCCTCGCCGCCGACGAGCGGAAATCGCGGAAAAAACCCGATACGCTTCCCGATACGGTCGACGACTGATGGCACCCGGCGCAGGAATGAACTGATGGCGAAGAAACCGATTGAAGTCGATGCGCTGAGGCATGACGCGGCCAAGCGGAAGAATATCCCGACGGCCGAACTGGAAAGCGTGATGGAGGTGGCGGACCGCAGCCCCATCCGCCTCGCCTATGAACGGCGCAACCGCGATCTCGATCCGCAACTGGTCTGGCGCGGCAAGGACGAGCAGGACTGGTCGGACCTGATCGTCCAGGCGCCGCCGCTCTATATCCAGGAAAAGGTCCACCCCAAGGTCATCATCGACGACCTGAAGCGCGAGACGAAGAAACGCGCCGATGCCGCCGCCCCACCGCCCCTCGACCTTTTCGCCGATTTCAACGGCCTGCCGGATATCGAGGCCAAGACCGAATTCTACCAGCACGACCAGCATTGGTCGAACCGCATGATCAGCGGCGACAGCCTGTCGGTCATGGCCAGCCTGGCGGAACGCGAAGGGTTGCGCGGCCAGGTGCAATGCATCTATTTCGATCCGCCCTACGGCATCAGGTTCAACAGTAACTTCCAATGGTCCACCACCAGCCGCGACGTGAAGGATGGCGCGAAGGACCATGTCACCCGCGAGCCGGAACAGGTGCGCGCCTTCCGCGACACCTGGCGCGACGGCATCCATTCCTATCTCACTTACCTTCGCGACCGCCTGACCGTCGCCCGCGACCTGCTGGCCGACAGCGGCTCCATCTTCGTCCAGATCGGCGACGAGAATGTGCACCGGGTGCGGGCGCTGATGGACGAGGTGTTTGGGGAGTGGTGTTATGTTGCCTCCATCTCAGCCCAAAAAACGGGGAATTCTACAGGGGCATTAATTCAGACCAATGCAGATAATATTATTTGGTATGCAAGAGATCGCGAAAAAATTAAATTTAGATCTCTTTTCCTAAAAAGAACTTACGAATACAGTGAATGTTATTCTAATAAAATTTCGACGGACAGGGATGATTATTCGGCATACCCACTAACATCGGATGGTTTCCGCACAACCACGACAGTGAACTTCGCCGTTGATGGTAAAATATTTCACCCAGGAAACAGCAGGCACTGGGGAGTTACGGTTCCTGAGCTAGATCGTGTTAATCGGGCGGGTCGCGTTATTCGACAAGATAAGATGATTCGAATGAGGTTTTTCGCGGAGGATTACCCTGTCACCAAATTGGGACATAACTGGAACGATGTCGGCGGTGCCGTTGGAAAGGTATATGTGGTCCAGAGTACTCCAAAAATTGTAGAACGTTGTATCCTGATGACCACCGACCCCGGCGATCTCGTGCTGGACCCGACCTGCGGTTCCGGCACCACCGCCTATGTGGCGGAGCAATGGGGGCGGCGCTGGATCACCGTGGATACCAGCCGGGTGGCGATCGCCCTGGCGCGTTCGCGCCTGATGGGCGCGCGCTATCCCTGGTATGTGTTGGCCGACAGCCCGGAAGGCCAGCAGGCCGAGGCGAAACTGTCGCGCAGCCCGCCGAAATCCGCTGTGACGCGGGGCGACCTGCGCCATGGTTTCGTCTATGAACGGGTGCCGCATATCACCCTGAAATCGATCGCCAACAATGCCGAGATCGACGTGATCTGGGACAAGTTCCTGCCGGCGGTGACGGAAGCGCTTGCCCGCGTCAATGCCGCCCTGAAGGGCCACAAGACGCCCCTCAAGGTCACGACGGGCGGGCGCGAGGGCAAGACGATCGATTTCACCGCCGCCGATGGCGAGACGGTGGCCCTGCCCTCGGGCGAGGCGGCGCCGAAGAATGGCTTCCTCGACTGGGAATTGCCGAGGGAGGCGCCTGCGGGCTGGCCGGCGGCGGCCGGGGCGGCGCTGGCCGATTACTGGGCGGCGCGCATCGCCCGCCAGAAGGAGATCGACGCTTCGATCGCGGCCAAGGCGGATTTCGAATTTCTCTACGACAAGCCGGTGGCCGATGGCGGCCGGGTGCGCGTGGCCGGACCCTTCACGGTCGAAAGCCTGTCGCCCCACCGCACCATGGCGGTCGACTGGAACGACGAGCTGATCGATATCACCAGGGCCGGCGAGGGCAAGGGCGGCCCGCCCACCCGCGACGACATCCTGACCGACTTCGCCCAGATGATCCTCGAGAACCTGCGCGCCGCCGGGGTGCAGCAGGCGCATAAGGAAGACAAGATCAGTTTCACCGGCCTGACCGGCTGGCCCGGCGATTTCATCTGCGCCGAAGGCACCTTCATGGAAGGCGAGAAGGAGCGCCGCGCCGGCATTTTCATCGGCCCGGAATTCGGCACCGTCGCCCGCGCCGATCTCGTCGCCGCCGCGCGGGAGGCGGGCGATGCCGGCTTCGACGTGCTGATCGCCTGCGCCTTTTCCTATGACGCGCAATCGGCCGAATTCGAGAAACTGGGCCGGGTGCGTGTCCTCAAGGCGCGCATGAACCCCGACCTGCACATGGGCACCGACCTGAAGACCACGGGCAACGGCAATCTCTTCGTCATCTTCGGCGAGCCGGACATCAAGATCGAGGACGCGGGCGAGGGCCTGATCCGTGTCCGCGTCTTCGGCGTCGATGTCTTCAAGCCGCAGACCGGCGAAGTGGTTTCGGAAGGCACCGACGGCATCGCCCTCTGGATGCTCGACACCGATTATAACGAGGAGAGCTTCTTCGTCCGCCACGCCTATTTCCTCGGCGCCAACGATCCCTACAAGGCCCTGAAGACCACCCTCAAGGCCGAGATCGACCAGGACGCCTGGGACAGCCTCTATGCCGACACCTCCCGCCCCTTCGCCAAGCCGACCTCCGGCCGGATCGCGGTCAAGGTCATCAACCACCTCGGCGACGAGGTGATGAAAGTCTTCGCGGTGGAGTGACGGGGATGGAAGACGGGAACTGCCCCATCTGGGGGACGGCGGCGAGAGAGCAGCGTCTATTTCGAGACCGGCTTCGCTCTTGGTCTGAACATCCCGATCATCTCCACCTGCCGTGAAGACGCCATCGCCCAGGTTCATTTCGACACGCGGCAATACCACCACATCCCCTGGTCGTCGCCCGAGGACCTGCGCCGCAAACTCGCCGCGCGGATTTCCCGCCGATGCTGGAGGCGCCCGATTTCCGTGCCGGCCTACTGCGGCGGCGCCTTGGCCTGGCCGTCCTGGGCCGTCACCGTGCAAAGCATCAGGGGGGCATAGGGAAGCGCCACCTCCGTCGCGTCGCTTGCCCCCGAATAGGCGTAATTCCCCCCTTTTCCAAAGGTGTAGTCATTGCCGCCGAGTACCCAGGTCGAATTGTTTCCGAGGTCGACCTGCGCCCCATCGGGCATCGCGTGGACATGGCTGGGCATGGCGGTCTGGTTGAAGGCAATGGGCGCACCGCCGAATGTCGCGCCCTGGGTCCCCTTGTCGTCGATACCAATGAGGAAATTGCCGGATGAGCCGGCGGCGATACCGAAGTTCGCCGGACAGAGCTGCGCCGAAAAAAACACCGACATGCCCAGGGGCATGTTGCTGGAAAGGCTTAGAGTCTGGGTCTTCGCGCACATCAGAAGGGCCACGGTCGGAATGACGGGCGACGTATTGGGGCCGAGAGTCGCCGTCACCGGAACCGGCGACGCCCCGCCCTTCGCCTTGCTGGAGCCCGCCATGCCGGTGAAGCTGATGCTGTCGATGTCGATGGTCGAGGAATAGCTGTGCGAATGGGTCGGCAGGCCGATCGTCTTCGCCGAGGCACTCACCTGAATGGACGATCCGTTCACGGTCCCGATCCGGAATTGGGCGTTCGCCGGCAGGGGAAAATAGCCATTGAACGGCGTCGCCGGGGCCCAGCCATCGGGGCAAGCCGTGGTCGACGGGCTGAAGAATGCATAGGAGCCGACGGGGACGTCATCGGTTCCGCTTGGTAACGCCGCCTCGCAAACGGTGTATTGCAGGAGCGGATAATTGATGGAATCGCTCGTCGACGTCCCCTCGATCGAATGATTGCCCGAGGAGCTGATGCCCGAGGTCGAGCCCGAACCGCTGGCCGACTTGTGACTATCGATCGGAGCATTGCCGGAATAGGCATGATCGTGCTGCGGTGGCTGCTGATCCTGCAGGGCTTCGCCCACGGACACGCCACCGGACCCGGGGTCGGTGACCGCGAGCGCCAGGTAACCGACGGCGTAGCTCGCGATCTGCCAGCCGTCCGGACACTGGCTCTGGCCGGACTGCGTGAAGTAGCTGATCATGCCGGCCGGCACATTGACCTCGGGCGGGTTTTGAGCAAGGACCGGCCCCCCGCCGCCAAGAACCAGGCAGGTCGACGCGACGATGCCGGCACCATTGCCAAATCGATAGCGCATGATCGCTCCCTTCTCAGTTTGTCGAACTGGCACCATTGGTGATGGCACCGAGAATGGCGGCGCCGATGTCGCTGCCGACGTCCAGAATGCCCAGGATCACGCTGGCGACGATCACGGCCTCGGGACCAGCATGGCCGATGTAGGTCGCCACCTTGCCGACGTTGGCGACGGGTCCCAGCACCACCGCGGCCTGATTACACCGGTTGAAGTTGGGATTGCCCTTGAACTCGACCGCGGCCGCGATCCCGACAGCGAGCTGGGTCAGACCGATCGCGGTGACGATGATGGGCCCGACGCCGGGCTGAAACCGCGTGGACTCCTTTTGGGGACTGCCGAACATGAAGCAGCAATCCGAGAACAGCGGCACCAACCCCATCGCCCAGGCCGACCAGTTCAGCTTGTCGGCCGCGGTTGTTTCATGCATGGACGAGTCCAGCCAGGGACCATTCAGTACCCAGCTCGAAAAGGCGGCGATCAGATTAAGGGTGCTGTAGGTCGTGTTGCCGATCCCTAAGGGACCGGACCCGTCGGCACTTCCGGAAACAGCCTGCTGCCCGACATTCCCGACATCGCAAGCAACGTCGGTAAGGCCATAGATCCCCCCGGCAAGAATGGCGAAGGAGAGAACGGTCGCCCACAACTGCTCGTCCTGAGAGGACTGTTCGCTGGCGCTGCCGGCGCCGGCCATGGGCCGATCCCAGGGCCATACGATCTGCATCGAGGTGAAACGCTTGACGTCGTCATCGGTAAAGGGCGCGTGGCCGTAGAGAATGTCGTAAAGGATCGTCCCGGGCGCGGCGAGGATCAGGCAGCCCAGATCGAGCATGGTGAGATGATCGCCGGCGATCACCTCGTAAAGGCTCGACAGCACGGGAATATTGATGCGCCTGGTGAGAAAGGCCTGAAAGAGGGCGACAGCCTCGCCCGCGAGCGTCAACAGGACATCGATGAACGCCTGTATCAGCCCGATGATCAGGAGGACCGCATCCTCGGCGGCGACAAGGAAGGCATAGATTACGACATTGAAAAAGGAATCGACGGAATTCACCTCCTTGAAGAACGCCATGAGTGTCTTCAGCGATTCCTCGAACTCGCCGGTGGGAATGGCATTGTTGAACGCATCGATCAGCTGCTGGCCGAGATCGTCGCCCTGGAACTCCGCCATGGCCTCCGTGAGCGCATCCGGCAGGCCGGCGATCGCCTTGTTCAGCACATAGGTGTTTTGAACCCCGTTGGCCTGCCATTGCGTGTCGAGGGGCGCCGCCTCGAGCGGCGGCGAGCCGGACAATTGAGGATTATCCTGGCCGGCCGACGACGGCACGAAGCTATTGAACGTGTTGTCCGGGCCGAAGATCGACTCGATCGAATGGAAATAGGACTCGATCGATCCCTGAAGCGTGGCGAACTGCCCGTTGATCCAGGTCTGCAGCGCACCGCTCGGCCCCAGACCCGTCCTGATATTCGCGAGGTTCTGCTCGAACAGATAGGACAGCACGCGCTTGGAACGCACGATGTTCTTCCAGTTGAACAGCAGCTTCAGCCATTCGATGACCTTCTTGATGAAGTCGATCACCTCGTCGAAGAACTTGGCCATGGCCTGGAAGATCATCTCCAGGCCATCCCGGATGTCATCGATCGTCGTCAGGATGAAACTCTTCACCTCGCCCGCGACCTTCATGACGAATTTGGCGACTTTCGAGGCGGCGTTCTCGACCTGGACATAGATTTCCTCGATATCGTTCCAGACGTGCTTGAAGAAATTCGCGACATCCCCGAACACGCTGGTGATGCCCTCGGGCGCGCCACCGAACAGCGCGGCCCTCTCCGCCTCGCCGAGCGGTCTGCAGCGGAATCCGGCCTTGCCGCCGCTATAGTCGAGCTTGAACGCGACCGGTCCGGACCCGACCGCCGGCGCGGGATCGGTCGCGATATTGACCGCGACGCCGCTCATCTGCTGAACGGCGTCGGCGAAACTGTCGGCATCATCCTTCGGCGTGTCATGGGGCAGAAAGCCATCGTCGATGAAGCGCTGACCCGTGATCTTGAAGTTCGGGTCCTGGCCCGCCAGCCGCTTGTGCATGTCCAGATCGGCACGGAATGGCCCAAGGGTCGCCGATCCGAAAATCGTCCCCGAAATGGTCAACACGGGCGACGCCAGGGCGCTGGCCAGCGCCGTCACCGTGAGCTGGCCCAGCCAGTTGGTCTGCACGGTCGCGGGTTTCGATGGTGTCACATGATAGGCGATCGAGTTGATCACCAGAACCTGTGGCGTATCGACGTAAACGCTCAGGACCTGTGGCCTGCTGCCGGTTTCACGGACACCGAGTTTAGGTGTCATGATGGAACTGGAGGCATCGAATGGTACGCAGACGTTTCAGTCGAGAGTTCAAGCTGGAGGCCGTGAGGCTGGTCCGGGAGCGAG
>NZ_JBAQRT010000387.1:0-9957 GCF_049306435.1 Zavarzinia sp. | reverse complement strand
TTCGCCGAGCGCGGCCTTGGCGCCGAAGCCCTGGCGCGGGTGGCGGCGCGGCGCATGGCCGGCTTTCTCGCGACCGGCGCCTGGGCGGGTCCCCATCTGGCCGACCAGTTGCTGCTGCCCCTCGCCCTCGCCGGCGGCGGCGGCTTCACCACGGTGGCGCCCACCGGTCACTGCCTGACCAATGCCGAGGTCATCCATCGCTTCACCGGCCGCCGCATCGTCTTCACGCCGCAGGCGGACGGCACCCATGGGGTGGCGCTGGCCTGATCGCCACGCCACCGGTTGCCCGGCGGCCATCTCCCGCTACAATGGCGGGGCCATGGCCCTGATCCGCGTCACCCACCGGCTCTCGATCGACGAGAGCGAAATCACCGAGAGTTTCATTCAGGCCTCCGGTCCCGGCGGGCAGAATGTCAACAAGGTGGCGACGGCGGTCGAACTGCGCTTCGATGTCGCCAACTCGCCCTCCCTGCCGGAAGGCGTGCGGACGCGCCTGATGGCACTAGCCGGGCGGCGCCTGACCCAGGACGGTGTCCTCGTCCTCTTCGCCCGCCAGCACCGCACCCAGGAGCGGAACCGCGCCGACGCCCGCGAGCGCCTGGTCGAATTGATCCGCGAAGCGACGGTGGTGCCGGTGCAGCGCCGGCCGACCCGCCCCACCCTCGCCTCCAAGCAGCGCCGCCTCGCCGCCAAGGACCGGCGCGGCGACGTCAAAAAGGCCCGTGGCCGGCCCGACCTCGACTGACGGCGATCCAGCGGCCTCTCGCCGATCCGCTGACCGTGCCTCCATCTTCACAAGATCCGGCCTGCGCCGGGATGACGTTTTTTATAGAACTCGTCACTCCGGCGAAGGCCCGAGTCTCTACCCGCCTGCGCATTTTTCGCCATCATCAACGCCGCCCTTGCATTCGACTGCATTTAGATATATCTATCTTTCGACATATCGAAACAATGTCGGAGATGAGAATGCATATGTTCAAGGGCCACTGCGATGGCCATGGCTTCGGGCGGCGCTTCGCCCGGGGCGACGACGAATTCGGCGACCGTCCCAGGGGCGGGGGACGTCACATGGGCGGGGGTGGACGGCACGGCCGGCGCTTCTTCGATCATGGCGACCTGCGCCTCGTCGTGCTCGGCCTGATCGCGGAGAAGCCGCGCCATGGCTATGAAGTGATCAAGGCGATCGAGGAAGCGCTGGGCGGCCAGTACAGCCCCAGCCCGGGCGTGGTCTATCCCACCCTCACCCTCCTGGAGGAACTGGGCCATGTGGAAATCCAGCTGTGCGAGTCCAACCGCAAGCTCTATGCCGTGACCGAGGCGGGCCGCGCCTTCCTCGACACCAACAAGGGCGCGGTCGATGCCCTCTTCGCCCGCATGGCGGAAACCCGGGCGATCCATGGCGACGGTCCGCCGCCCCAGATCATCCGGGCGATGGAAAACCTGAAGACGGCGCTGCGCCTGAAACTCGCCGCCGGCAAGCCCTCGGACGAGGCGATCCGCCAGGCCGCCGCCGCCATCGACGCCGCCGCCCTCGCCATCGAAAACCTGTGAGGCAGTCTCATGACCCAATCGGAAAGCCACATCGCCACCACCTCGGCGAAACGCTACCTCGGCCAGCTGTGCAAGCATTTCGGCCACAAGATCCCGGTCGACCTCGACCTCGACGAAGGGCAGGGCCGCATCGCCTTTCCCTTCGGCGCCTGCCGGCTGGCGGCGGCGGACGGCACGCTGCACCTGACGGCCGAGGCGGAAGGACCTGACGCCCTCGCCCAGGTGCAGACGGTGATCGCCAGCCACCTGACCCGCTTCGCCTTCCGCGAAGAACTGGCGGTCACCTGGACCGTCAGCCCAGCGCCGTGATCACCACGGGCGCGACCGCGACATTGGCCAGCCCGGCGAGGATCATGACGAGGCCGGCGACCGAGCCTTCCTCGGCCCCGACCTCCCGCGCCTTGGCGACGCCCGCGCCATGCGCGCCCATGCCGAACAGCGCCCCCCGCGCCATGGACGAGCGCAGCGGCAGCAGTTTCAACAGGATGTCGCCGACGGCGGCGCCGATAATGCCGGTGACCATGACGAAAACCGCGGTCAGTTCCGGCAACCCGCCGACATGGCCCGAGACATTCATGGCGAAGGGCATGGTGACGGAGCGGGGCAGCAGGCTCTGGCGTAATTCCGGCGCAAGGTCGAGGAGACGGGCAAGGGCATAGCCGCTGCCTATCGCGATCAGGCTGCCCGCCATCACGCCGAGCGACAGGGGCAGCCAATGCCGCCGGATCACCGCCCGCTGGTCATAGATCGGCAGGGCGAAGGCGACGGTCAGCGGCCCGACCATGGCCATCAGCACATGGCTTCCCCGCAGGTAGTCGCCGTAACTCGCGTGAAGCCAGACCGCGATGCCGAGCAGGATCAGCGGCGTCGTCAGCAGCGGCGAGACATACCACCCCGGCCAGCGGCGATAAACCGTCCGGCACAGGAGATAGGCCAGCAGCGTCGCCGCCGGCCAGAACGGCAGGCTCCAGTCAATGGTCATGGCGAAGCTCCGCACGCGCCATCAGGCGCTGGACGGTCTCGACCGTCAGGGCCGTGCCCGCCATCACCAGCAGGGTGCCGCACAGGATCGCCGCCAGCAGCTTGAGACCGAGGAGACCGATGAATTCGCCATGGTCCAGCAGCCCCATGACGGCGGGGACGAAGAACAGCAGCATGTCGGCCAGCAGCACATCGGCGCCGCGCCGGATCGACGCCGGCCCCAGGCCATGAGCCATCAGAAGCGCCAGCATCAGCGCCATGCCGATGATCCCGCCGGGCACCGGCAGGTCCAGCCCGCGCGATAAAGCATCCCCCAGCGCCCACACCCCGACGATCAGCGCGAGTTGCGCCAGCCGGCTGCGGCGGAGGAAGGCTTTCAGGCGAAGAGGCAGGCGATGCGCGGTCATGTCAGGGGTTCCCGGAATTCCCTTTCATATTGACCCGCCCGCGTTATAGATAAAATGAATTGTCTGAATGTTTTTCATTCCAGATTGGAATGCCAATGCACCTTCGCACCCTTCGCGCCTTCGTCGAGGTGGTTCGCCAGGGCGGTTTCTCGCCGGCGGCCAAGGTCGTCTTCGCCACCCAGCCCACGGTGTCCAAGGCGGTGAAGCAGCTCGAGGACGAGTTGGGCGTCACCCTGCTCGACCGCGCCGGGCACCGGCCGGTGCTGACCGCGGCGGGCGCCATCGTCCAGCGCCGCGCCCTCGCCATCCTCGCCGAGCGGGACGACATGCTGCGCGAGATCGACGATCTGCGGGGCCTGCGCCGGGGCGAACTGCGCCTCGGCTTGCCGCCCCTGGGCAGCAGCCAGCTCTTCGCGCCGCTCTTCGCCGCGTATCGCCAGCGTTATCCCGGCGTCGAAATCCGTCTGGTCGAGCATGGCAGCAAGCGGCTGGAGGAAATCCTCCTGGCGGGCGAGATCGAGATGATCGCCACCCTCCTGCCCCTCGCCGACGATTTCGATTTCCAGCCCATCCGGCGGGAGCCGCTGACCGCGCTCATCCCCGCCAGCCACCCGCTCGCCGGGGCAAAGACGGTGGATTTCGCCGCCCTGCGCGAGACGCCCTTCATCCTGTTCGAAGGCGGTTTCGCCCTCAACGCCGTGATCATCGCCGCCTGCGAGCGCCGGGGCTTCATCCCGACCGAAGCGGCCCGCAGCGGCCAGATCGACTTCATCGCCGCCCTCGTCGCCGCCGGCCTCGGCGTCGCCTTCCTGCCCCGCATGATCGCCCTGCAACGCCCCCATCCCGGCGTCCATCTCGCCACCCTGACCGAACCCGGCATCGACTGGCACATGGCCCTGGCCTGGCGGCGCGGCGGCTATCTGTCGGACGCCGCGCGGGCCTGGCTGGCTCTGGCGCGGGGGGCGGGGTGAGGCATATCCCTCACGCCGCCCCGCGCGCCGCCTGATCCGCCATGCAGGCCGGCTCCAGCCTGGCCATGGCGTCGGCCTGGGAGAGGAAGACCTGGCCCGAGAGGTGGGTGAGGAAATGGGTGGTCTTGAGGCGGTCCATCACCGGGCCCTTCACTTCCGAGAGGTGGAAGGTGACGCCGGCGGATTTCAGGCGCTCGTCGATCGCCTCGAGACTTTCAAGGGCCGAGGCGTCGATCATGTTCACCGCCGAGCATAGCAACACGACATGTTTCACCGCCGGCCGGCTGGCGATCAGGTCGTAAATGCGGTCCTCGAGGAAGCGGGCATTGGCGAAATAGAGGCTTTCGTCGACGCGGATCGACAACACCGTCTCGCCGGTGATCACCTTGTGACGCTCGATGTTGCGGAAATGCTCGGTGCCCGGCACCCGGCCGACGATGGCCATATGCGGCCGGCTGGTCCTGTAGAGGAACAGGGCGAGCGAGACGACGACACCCGAGACGATGCCGATCTCGACACCCTCGAGCAGGACGACGACGATGGTGACCGCCATCGCGGCGAAATCCGCCCTCGAATAGCGCCAGGTGCGGCCGAGGGCGCCGAGGTCGACCAGGGAGAAGACGGCGACGATGATGGTCGCCGCCAGCACCGCCTGGGGCAGTTTCTCGAAGAAGGGCGTGAAGAACAGGATGGTCGCCAGGATGCCGGCGGCGGTGAAGACGCCGGCCATGGGCGTTTCCGCCCCGGCGTCGAAATTCACCACTGAACGGGTGAAGCCGCCCGTCACCGGATAGCCGCCGGACAGTCCCGCCGCGATATTGGCGGCGCCGAGGCCGAAAAGCTCGGTATTGGCGTCGATCCGCTGGCGCCGCTTGGCCGCGAGGGTCTGGGCGACCGAGACGGATTCGACGAAACCGACGATCGAGATGAGCAGCGCCGGCAGGGCGAGGCGCAGCCAGAGATCGACGTCGAACAGGGGCAGGGTGAGCGGCGGCAGGCCGCTGGGGATGGTGCCCACCACCTTCACCCCCGATTGATCGAGGGAGAGCAGGGCAACGAGCGCGGTCGAGGCGGCGACGGCGAAGACGGGCCCCGCCTTGGCCACGATGTCGGCCGCACCCGCCGGCAGGCCGAGGCGGCGCAGCAGGGGCTTCAGGCGCTTCCGCACCCAGAACAGGAAGGCGATGGCGGCGGCGCCGATGGCCAATGTAATGAAATTGGTGTCACCGATCGCCTGCCCGAGCCCCACGACGAGATCGGGCATCGTGTCGCCCGAGGCCTTGATGCCGAGGACATGTTTCAACTGGCTGGTGGCGATCAGCACGCCCGAGGCGGTGATGAAGCCCGAGATCACCGAATGGCTGAGGAAATTGGCGAGAAAGCCGAGGTTCAGCACCCCCATGAGGGTGAGGATCAGGCCGGATTCGACGGCGAGCACAAGAGCGGCGGCGATGAATTCCGGGCTGCCGGGCGTCGCCACCGCGCCGGCGGCGGCGGCGGTCATCAGCGAGACCACGGCGACCGGCCCGACCGCCAACGTCCGGCTGGTGCCGAACAGGGCATAGGCGACGAGCGGCAGGATCGAGGCATAGAGGCCGATATGGGGCGGCAACCCGGCCAGCATGGCGTAGGCGAGGCTCTGCGGCACCAGCATGATGGTGACGACGATGGCGGCGACCGCGTCACTGGTCAGATGGCGCCGGTCATAGGTGCGGGCCCAGTCCAGAAAGGGCAGCAGGCGCCGGACATCGAAGGACATGACTTACCCCTGTCTGCGGGCGCGGAAGCGGATCAGCGCCCCCGGCCCCTGATGGCCCCGGCCCTCGTCGAGCGAAACTTCGGGCGTTGCCAGATAATCGATGTGAAAGCCGGCGAAATCGCCGCGCAGTTCGTCTTCGGTATAGAGCCAGTCGAGGTTACGCGGCCCACCGGACGGTCGGCCCAGCTGTTCGGCGCGAAAACCCTCGATGATGACGAGACCGCCGGGGGCGAGGCCACGGACGATCTGGCCATGGAGGTCGCGGCGCAGCACCCGCGGCATATGGGCATAGACGGCGACGACGGCATCGAAGGCGGCTTCCGGCGCCGACCACAGGCCCAGATCCTGTTCCCGCACGGTGATCGGCAGGCGCAGCGCCGCCGCCCGCTCGGCCAGCTGGCGGCAGGCGGTGCCCGACAGGTCGAGGGACGTCACCCGAAAGCCCCGGGCGGCGAGGGCGAGGGCATTGCGCCCCTGCCCTTCCGCGAGGCACAGCACCCGGGCGCCATGGGGCAAGGCCAGCGAACAATCGATGACGAAGCCCGACGGGGCGAGGCCGTAAAGCGCCTCGTCGCCCCGGAAACGCTCGTCCCAGTCGGGCGCGGGCTTCGCCATCACCGGCCCTGCAGGCGCTTGGACTTGGCGCAATCGTCGAGGGAGGGGTTCTCCTCCCTCGGCTGCGGCTCGTGGGGCAGCAGCTTGGGCGCGGCCAGCCATTCCCGGCCCTTCAGCATCAGATCCCAGTAGAGCGTGGGCAGCAGATCGACCTTCAGGAACCAGGCGAGGCGGCGCGGCACGGCGGGATCGAGCGGGAAACTCGGCATCAGCTTGCCGCCATAGCCGAATTCCGCCAGCACCACCTTGCCCTTCTCGACCGTGAGCGGGCAGGAGCCGTAACCGTCATAGATCGCGCGCGGGCTCTTGCCGTCGAGTACGGCGATGATGTTCTCGGCGACGACCGGCGCCTGCTTGCGCACCGCCGCCGCCGTCTTGGCATTGGGCGCGGAGGACGCGTCACCCAGCGAGAAGACATTGCCGTAACGCTTGTGGCGCAGGGTTTCCTGATCGACATCGACCCAGCCGGCGGCATCGGCGAAGGGCGACTGGCGGATGAAATCGGGCGCCGTCTGCGGCGGCACGACATGGATCATGTCGAAACCCTTGGCGACGCGCGAGACCGTGCCGTCCGCCGCCTTCACGTCGAAATAGGCCTCGCGCTTCTCGCCGTCGATCGCCTTCAGGGTCGAGTTGAAGGCGAGATGGGCGCCGTATTTCTCGACATATTTCATCAGGGGCGGCACGAAGGTGGCGACGCCGAACAGCACCTGGCCGGCATTGTCCAGCTCGACCTCGATATCCTTCAGGACGCCGGTGCGATGCCAATGATCGCACGACAGATACATCGCCTTCTGCGGCGCGCCGGCGCATTTGATCGGCATGGGCGGCTGGGTGAACAGCGCCTTGCCCTTCTTCAGGCCCTGCACCAGTTGCCAGGTATAGGGCGCGAGATCGAACAGATAGTTCGAGGTGACGCCATTCTTCCCCAGCGTCTCGCGCAGGCCCTCGATCGCCTCCCAGCGCAACGTCAGGCCCGGCGCGACGATCAATGTCCGATAGGCCAGGCGGCCGCCGTCTTCAAGAACGACGAGATTGCGGTCCGGCTCGAAGCCGGCGGCGGCGGCGCGGATCCAGCGCACGCCTTTGGGGATCGCGCCGCTCATCGGCCGCTCGGTCTTTGCCCGGTCGAAGGCGCCGCCACCGACCAGGGTCCAGGCCGGCTGGTAGTAATGCTTGTCCGAAGGCTCGACGATGGCGATGGAAAGATCGGGTCGGCGCTTGCGGATGCTGGCCGCCGCCGAACAGCCGGCCGCGCCGCCGCCGATGATCAGCACATCGAAAGAGGTCGCCCGGGTGAAGGGCAGCACGTCGCCGCCCGCCGCGCCGCCGGACATCGCCGCCCGCTGCTCCAGCCGGCCGCGCAGATTCTCGAGATCATAACCCGCCGCCGCGGCGGCCGCGATCAGCGCGTCCGGCGTCAGGTGATGCGCCTCGGACAAAGCCCACAGCGTCGTCGAGCGGGTGCCGGTGCGGCAGAAGGAGACCACCGGCCCCTTCAACTCGGCGAGGGCGGCGGCATAATCCGCTACCGCCTCGTCCGAGACATTGCCCGAGATCGCCGGAACATGGCGATAGGCGAGGCCAAGGCGCCTGGCCGCCGCCTCGATCTCGGCCGAGGGCGGCTGGTCCGGCGCCTCGCCGTCCGGCCGGCTGTTGATGATGGAGCGGAAGCCCAGCGCGGAAAGCGTGCCGACATCGCCCGCGTTGATCTGCGGCGTGACGGACAGGAAGGGCGTCAGTTTCTTCAGGCTTTCCATGGGGCTCCCCCGAGCTTTTATCGTTGGGTGGACAGGATCAGATGAGGCGCGGCCGCAGGCTCGATAGATCACAGCCCGCGGCGGCGGCGGCGCCGATGATCTCGTCGGCCGGCTTGCTGCCGGCGAGCCCCAGCGCCCAGAGGACGGCGCAGCGATTGCCGGTCCGGCAATAGGCCAGCACCGGCCCCTTTGCCTCGGCCAGGGCCTTGGCGAAGGCCCCCACGGTGGCGGCATCAGCGGCCGCGGGCGAGGTGATCGGAATGTGCCGCGCCTCGAGCCCGGCCCTGGCCGCCGCGGCGGCGACGGTGGCGAAATCGGGCTGGCCCGGGTCCTCGCCGTCCGGCCGGTCGCAGACGATCATGGTAAAGCCCCGGCCGGCGAGATCCGTCACGTCGTCGGGCAGGATCTGTCCGGTTACAGCCAGTTCCGGGCTGATCTGCTTCAGCGCCTGCATGTCAGCGCCCGTTTGTCCGGCAGGTGCGGATACCCAGCAGGGTATAGAGCGGGCACCACGACATCGCCGCGGTCGCCAGCGGCACGATGCCGATCAGACCGAACCACTTCGCCTCGCCGTCCAGCAGGAACAGGAGGGAGAGCAGCACGAGCCCCGCGATGACGCGCAGCACGCGATCCAGGGTTCCGATGTTCGTGTTCATGATCAGACACTCCTCTCAGAGAGCGTTCAGGGGGATTTTCAAGTAACGGGTTCCATTGCTTTCGGCTGGCGGCAGCTCGCCCGCGCGCATGTTCACCTGCACCGATGGCAGGATCAGCCGAGGCATCGACAGGGTGGCATCTCGGGCTTTCCGCATGGCGACGAAGTCGCCTTCCGCGACGCCCTCGTGGACATGGACATTGGCGGATTTCTCGGCGCCGACCGTGGTTTCCCAGGCGTAAGAATCGCGGCCCGGGGCCTTGTAGTCGTGGCACATGAACAGCCGGGTTTCATCCGGCAGGGCGAAGATCTTGCGGATGGACTGAAACAGCGTCGAGGCGTCGCCACCGGGGAAGTCGCAGCGCGCGGTGCCATAGTCGGGCATGAACAGCGTATCGCCGACGAAACCGGCATCGCCGATGACATAGGTCAGGCAGGCCGGCGTGTGACCCGGGGTGTGCAGCACCCGACCCTCGATCGCGCCGACCTTGAACGTATCGCCATCGACGAAGAGCTTGTCGAACTGACGGCCATCGGTGGCGAATTCGGGCTCGGCGTTGAACACCTTGCCGAAAATGCCCTGCACCACCTTGATGTTGGCGCCGATGGCGATCTTGCCGCCCAGAACCTTCTTCAGGTAGGGCGCGGCCGACAGGTGATCGGCGTGGACATGGGTTTCCAGCAGCCATTCGACCGTCAGGCCCCGCGCCTTCACGAGGGCGATCAACTGGTCGGCCGAAGCCGTCGAGGTGCGGCCCGAGGCCGGATCGTAATCGAGGACGGAATCGACGATGGCGGCGACCTTGGTCGCCGGATCTTCGACCACATAGCTGACGGTGAAGGTTGGCTCGTCGAAGAAGGAATGGACAACGGGCTTCATGGCTTCAGCTCCTGGGCGGCACACGCCTTTTTATAACTGTATTATCTATGATTTCATAAAATTAAAATCAATATGAAATCACATCACATCGGCTGTCGAATGCCAGGGATCGATGCCTGGCGCCCGAATTTCGGGGCCGGGACAACAGGGAACGGTCGCGTCCGATGCCGATCACCCCTGCAAGATAGGGCTTGATCGCATATTTTCAATATATATTTGCGTAAATTATATAATGTAACGGCGTGGCGCGATGCTCCCGCCATCCCGGGCCATGGCGGATTGTCAGGAGCTCGCGGAGCAAATGTCCCGGCGGCTCAGCCGACCGGATTGCGCTGCGGACGGCGGACCGTCGGGAAAGCGGCGGCCTCGCCGAGCGAG
>NZ_JBAQRT010000386.1:0-10756 GCF_049306435.1 Zavarzinia sp. | reverse complement strand
GCGCACCGGCCCCGCCAGCAGGGCACCGACGACGACGCCGGGCAGGGCGATATCGACGAGATTGACGCCAAGGGTGGTGAAGCCGCCAAAGCCGAACATCAGGGCCTGCAAGGCGAGGCCGACAAGCACGGCGAGCACGGTCGCCGGCCCGATCATCAGGCCCATCAGACCCGACAGCAGCAGATGCACGCTGGACGGCCCGACCGGCACGGCGACCAGCGAGACGGTGAAGAAGACGGCGGCGAGCACGGCGGTGCCGGGGATCGCCTCTTCCTTCAAGTGCCGAAGGGCAAGGCCGGCCATGGCGGCGGCGGCGGCCCAGCCCGCCACGGTCACCGGCAGGGACAGCACGCCATCGGGAATATGGGCCATGACGCCTGCCTTCCCTGCGTCAGGGCGCCTTGGCCATGCCGGTCGCCTTCACCCAGATCAGGGCGCCGGCCTCGACCGGGGCATCCTCGCCGGACGGGCTCCTCATCTTCGCGTCGGCCTCGGTCAGGGCGGCGAAGCCCCACCAGCCGGCACGCGGCATGGCATAGGAAAAGGTGCCATTGGCATCGGCCTTGAGGACCTGGGTGACGAAGGCGTCATTCGGCGCGGTCACGCTGCCGTCGTTGACGAATTCGACCTCGACCTCGGCGAAAGGCACTGGCGCGCCAGCCTTGGTGACGACGCCGGTAAAGAGATTGCCGGTCCACAGGCCGGTGGGCCGGGTCAGCGGCCGGATTTCCACCGGCAGGCCGACCATGGCGTCCCAGCCTTCGCCGCTGGCGAAACTGTCGACCACCACCTTGGCGTAATGGATGATGAACTTGCCTTCCGCCGCTTCCCAATAGGGCTGCGGTTCGACGAAGAAGACGGCGGCGCCCGGGGTCTTCAGGTCGGCGCTGGCCCGCCAGGCGCTCTGGCCGCCGTCGAGGGTTTCGATCAGCGAAGGCGCGAGGTCGGTGAGTTTGCCGTCCATCACCATGCCGAAGCGCGCGGGCCGTTTCATCTCCATCTGCGGACCGCGATCCATCGGATGGGTGAAGACGAGGTCGAGCGTGACCGTGCCGCCTTCCGGCAGGACATCGGCGCTGGGCAGGATTTCCTGGAAATGGGCGAGGGCGGGAAGCGTTACGCCCGTGGCCAGGGCCAGCCCCAGCAAGGTTGCGCGCAGCATCGATCCCGTCTCCCCTCCAGACTGTCGGTATGATGATTGTAGAAAATCATCATACCGACAAGGGGCAAAATCGGCGGCGGCGGGACCGTTCAGAGATCGGCGCGGCCCAGCACCTTCTGCAGGACCTCGACCATGCGGGCCATGTCGTCTTCGGCGGTGACGAGGGCGGGGGCGAAGATGACCGCGTCGCCCGTCGCCTTGATGTGCAGGCCGGCATCGAACAGCAGGCGCTGGACGAGGCTGCCCTTGGCGCCGGGCGCCGCGCCCGGCTTCAGCTGGATGCCGGCCAGCATCCCGTAACCGCGCAGGTCCGCGACCTGGGGCAGGTTCTGCAGGCCGAACACCAGGTCGAGGAATTTGGGCGACAGCGCCTTCGCCCGTTCGAACAGGCCTTCGTCGCGATAGATGTTCAGGGCGGCGATGCCGGCGGCGCAGGCGACGGGATGAGCGGAATAGGTATAGCCGTGGAACAGCTCCGGCCGGTCGCCCTGCGCCGCGTCGATCACCGCCGCCTGGATTTCGCGTTTCACCGCGACGGCCGACATGGGGATGACGCCATTGGTCAGCGCCTTCGCCATGGTGATGACATCGGGCTTCACGGCGAATTCCTGCGACGCGAAGGCGGACCCGGTGCGGCCGAAACCGGTGATCACTTCGTCGAACACCAGAAGGATGCCGTATTTGTCGCAAATGGCGCGGATCTTCTCGAGATAGCCCTTGGGCGGCACGATGGTGCCGATCGAGCCGGCGATCGGCTCGATGAAGACGGCGGCGATGGTCTCCCCGCCGTAGAGCTTGCACATTTCCTCGAGGTCGTCGGCCCGGTCGGCGCCGGTCTCCGGCTGCCCGCGGGAGAATTTCTGCTCCTCCGACCAGGTATGGCGCATGTGGACGGCGTCGAAGGTGACGGCGCCGAAGTCCCGGCGATTGTTCACCATGCCGGCCAGCGAGGTGCCGCCCATGTTCACGCCGTGATAGGCCCAGTTGCGCGAGACGAAACGGGTGCGCTGGCTCTGGCCCTTGGCCCGGTGGTAGGCGAGGCAGATCTTCACGGCGGAATCGACGGCTTCGGAGCCCGAATTGCCGAAGAACACCCGGTCGATCCCCTCGGGGAGAATGCCCGCCAGCCGCTCGGCGAATTCGAAGGAAACCGGCGCCGCGCGCTGGAAATGCGGTGTGTAGTCGAGGGTCATCAACTGCTTGTGGACCGCGTCGGCGATTTCGGGCCGTGCATGGCCGGCGGCGCAGCAGAACAGGCCCGAGGCGCCGTCCAGGATTTCGCGGCCTTCCGGGGTCCAGTAGCGAACGCCCGACGCCTTGGCGAATATCTGTGGCTCTTCCCTGAACATGCGGTTGTTCGTGAAAGGCATCCAGTGGTGGTCCATGTTCGGGACGACGGGCGCGATGGGGGCATTCATGATCGGCATTCCAAAACGGCTTCCATTCAGTGCACAGTCTGCCGGAATATTGCGGTGCGTTAGATCCACAAGGTGTTAAATCTGTGGTCCACGCCCCATCCTGGCACCATCGAATTCCACGGGAGATCGGCCCCATGACGAAGACAGTCCTCATCACCGGCGCCACCGCCGGCTTTGGCGCCGCCGCCAGCCGCCGTTTCGCCAGGGATGGCTGGAAGGTGATCGGCACCGGCCGCCGGGCCGACCGGCTGGCCGCGCTGCAGGACGAGATCGGCGCCGACCGCTTCCACGGCGCCGCCTTCGACATGCGGGACGAGGCGGCGATCGAGGCGGCCCTCGCCGCCCTGCCGGCGGATTTCGCGAAGGTCGACTGGCTGGTGAACAACGCCGGGCTCGCCCTCGGCACCGGCCCCGCGCAGGAAGCCTCCCTCGATCAGTGGCGCCAGATGATCGACACCAATATCACCGGCCTCGTCACCATCACCCGGCTGCTGCTGCCCCGGCTGATCGAGACGAAGGGCGGGGTGATCAACCTGTCGTCGGTCGCGGCCCATTGGCCTTATCCGGGCGGCAATGTCTATGGCGGGACCAAGGCTTTCGTTCGCCAGTTTTCCCTGGGCCTGCGCTGCGATCTGGCGGGGACGGGCGTTCGCGTCACCTCGATCGAGCCTGGCATGTGCGAAAGCGAATTCACCCTTGTCCGCACCGGCGGCAACAAGGAAGCCTATGACAAGCTCTACGGCGGCGCCCATCCGCTGCAGCCGGAAGATATCGCCGAGACCATCTTCCATGTCGCCACCCTGCCGGCGCATATGAACATCAACGCGATCGAACTCATGCCCGTCAGTCAGAGCTGGTCGCCCTTCGCGGTCTACCGCGAAACGGCGAAGCCTGCTTAATATGACAACGTGCAGCATGAGAGAGGGCAGATGACGGATTCGGATGGCGACGAGACGGATTATTCCACCGGCTCGGGTGCGCCCGCGGTCACCAACCGCACGCTGGAACAGGCTTTGGGCGTCCAGATCCGCCATCTGCGCCGCCAGCTCGACCTGACCGTCGCCCATCTGGCGACGGCGGCGGGCATTTCGACGGGCATGTTGTCCAAGATCGAGAACGGCCAGATTTCGCCCTCGCTCAGCACCATTCAGGCGCTGGCCGGGGCCTTGAACGTGCCGATCACCGCGCTCTTCGCCTCGTTCGACGAAAAGCGCGACTGTTCCTTCGTCCGCGCGGGGCAAGGCGTCGTCATCGAGCGCCGGGGCAGCAAGGTCGGCCATCAGTACCAATTGCTCGGCCATGCCCTTGGCGGCGATATCGTCTGCGAGCCCTATCTGATTACCCTGCGCGAGGAAGCGGCGCCCTATACCGCCTTCCAGCATGGCGGCACGGAATTCATCTACATGCTGGCGGGCGAGATCGAATATCGCCACGCCGACCGGCTCTATGCCCTGAAGGCTGGCGATGCCCTGCTGTTCGACAGCGGCGCGGCCCATGGTCCCGAGCGGCTGAGCGGCCTGCCGGCGACCTATCTCTCGGTGATCATCTATCCCCGAGAACATGACTGACATGCGTTTCGTTTCTTTTTAGGAAAATTATATTCCTCTGCGTTGACAGGAGGAAGGCGTCCGGCTATCAGTTTGCGCATCACCTCCTGCAGTCAGGGGCACGCGAATGTGCGGTATCGTCGGACTATTTCTTAAAGACAAAACGCTGGAGCCAAGGCTCGGCGAACTCCTCGCGCGGATGCTCGAGGTGATGAGCGACCGGGGGCCGGACAGCGCCGGCTTCGCGGTTTACGGCGCCGGGCGCCCGGGCTTCGTCAAGCTCTCGCTGCGGGCACCGGCTGGTGTCGACGCCGAGACCCTGGCGGCGACCCTGCGCGGTGCCGCCGGCGGCGAAGTCGACCTCCTCGTGCGCGACAGCCATGTCATCGTCGAGATCCCGGCCGCTTCGGAAGCCGCTGTGCGCGCGGCGCTGGCCGCCGGCCATCCCGAGATCACCCTGGTCGGCAGCGGCGCCCGGATGGAAATCTACAAGGAAGTCGGCCTGCCCAAGGCGGTCGCCGAGCGTTTCGGCCTCGCCACCATGACCGGCAGCCACGGCATCGGTCACACGCGGATGGCGACCGAGTCGGCCGTCACCACCAATGGCGCCCATCCGTTCTCGACTGGGCCGGACCAGTGCCTCGTCCACAACGGCTCGCTTTCCAACCACAACGACATGCGCCGGGTCCTCGCCCGCGATGGCATCCGGTTCGAGACCGAGAACGACAGCGAGGTCGCGGCCGGTTACCTGACCTCGCGTCTCGCCAGGGGCGAGGCCCTGGGCGATGCGCTGAAATCGGCGCTCGATGCCCTCGATGGTTTCTACACCTTCGTCGTCGGCACCGAGAGCGGTTTTGGCGTGCTGCGCGATCCCATCGCCTGCAAGCCCGCCGTGATGGCCGAGACCGAACATTACGTCGCCTTCGGCTCGGAATACCGGGCGCTGGCGGGCCTGCCGGGCATTGAAACCGCCCGCGTCTTCGAGCCGGAACCGGCCACTGTCTATTTCTGGGAGCGTGCGGCATGACCACCCGCGTGATCGACCTCGCCACGAATACCGTGCGCGAGCTGAACGGCGCCCTTCATGCCGACAAGGCGCATCTGCACTGGCAGGTGCTGAACCCCGCCGGCCGTCATGCGATCGCCGCCGGCCTCGATGCCCCGGCGACCGTGGAGATCGACGGCCATGTCGGCTACTACTGCGCCGGCATGAACAAGCACGCCAGCGTGCTCATCCGCGGCAACGCGGGTGTCGGCCTCGCCGAGAACATGATGTCGGGCCGCGTCCATGTCACGGGTGACGCCAGCCAGGCGGCGGGCGCGACGGCCCACGGCGGGCTTCTCGTCGTCGACGGCAATGCCTCGGCCCGTTGCGGCATCTCGATGAAGGGTGTCGACATCGTGGTCAAGGGCAGCATCGGCCATATGTCCGCCTTCATGGCCCAGGCCGGCACCCTGACCGTTCTTGGTGATGCCGGGGAATCGCTGGGCGATTCCATCTACGAGGCCAGGCTCTTCGTTCGCGGCAGCGTCGGCTCGCTCGGCGCCGACTGCATCGAGAAGGAGATGCGCGACGAGCACAAGGCCCTGCTGTTCGGCAAGCTGGAAGCCGCGGGCCTCGCCGGCGCGGTCGATGTCTCAGACTTCAGGCGTTACGGCTCCGCCCGCACGCTTTATCACTTCCATGTCGACAATGTCGGCGCCTATTGAGGCGGGACGGATCATGAGCGAATACCACAATCCGGTGACGACCCCGCGCAAGTCGGCGACCTTCGACGATTACACCCTGTCGGAAATCCGCCGCGCCGCCGCGACCGGCATCTATGACATAAGGGGTGGCGGCTCCAAGCGCAAGCTGCCGCATCTCGACGATCTCCTGTTCCTTGGCGCCTCGATCAGCCGCTATCCGCTGGAAGGCTACCGCGAGAAATGCGGCACCAATGTCGTCCTCGGCAGCCGCTTCGCCAGGAAGCCGATCGAGCTGAAGATCCCGGTGACCATCGCCGGCATGAGCTTCGGTTCGCTCTCCGCCCAGGCGAAAGAGGCGCTGGGACGCGGGGCGTCCGCCATGGGCACCTCGACGACGACGGGCGACGGCGGCATGACGCCGGAGGAGCGGGGCCATTCCTCGATCCTCGTCTATCAATATCTGCCGTCGCGTTACGGCATGAATCCGGACGACCTGCGCAAGGCCGACGCCATCGAGGTGGTGATCGGTCAGGGCGCCAAGCCGGGTGGCGGCGGCATGTTGCTGGGTCAGAAGATTTCCAAGCGGGTGGCCGGGATGCGCTGCCTGCCCGAAGGCATCGATCAGCGCTCCGCCTGCCGGCACCCGGACTGGACCGGGCCGGACGATCTCGAGATCAAGATCGAGGAATTGCGCGAGATCACCGACTGGGAAAAGCCGATCTATGTGAAGGTGGGCGCGGCGCGTCCCTATTACGACACGGCGCTGGCGGTCAAGTCGGGGGCCGATGTCATCGTCCTCGACGGGATGCAGGGGGGCACGGCGGCGACCCAGGAAGTCTTCATCGAACATGTCGGCATTCCGCTGCTCTCGGCCATCCGGCCGGCGGTGCAGGCGTTGCAGGATCTCGGCATGCACCGCAAGGTGCAGCTCATCGTCTCGGGCGGGATCCGGAATGGCGCCGATGTCGCCAAATGCCTGGCGCTCGGCGCCGACGTCGCCTCCATCGGCACGGCGGCGCTGGTCGCCCTTGGCGACAACGACCCGTCGCTCGAGGCGGAATACAACAAGCTCGGCACCACCGCCGGCGCCTATGACGACTGGCACGAGGGGCGGGATCCCGCGGGTATCACCACGCAGGACCCGGCGCTCGCGGCGCGGCTCGATCCCGTGCTGGCCGGGCGGCGGCTGGCCAATTATCTGGCGGTCATGACGCTGGAGGCGCAGACGATCGCGCGGGCCTGTGGCAAGAGCCATGTGCACAATCTGGAACCCGAGGATCTTGTCGCCCTGACCGTCGAGGCCGCCGCCATGGCGCGGGTGCCTCTGGCGGGCACCGACTGGATTCCGGGACGCGGCAGCTACTGATCCCGCAACGTCGGGCAAAAGGGGACGAGGTTTCACATGGCGATCGATCTGGCACAGGCGGCCAAGGAAAAAGGCATCCGTTATTTCCTGATTTCCTACACCGACCTGTTCGGCGTGCAGCGGGCGAAGCTCGTGCCGGCATCGGCGATCAAGGCCATGGCCAAGGCGGGGGCGGGTTTCGCCGGCTTCGCCACCTGGCTGGACATGTCGCCCGCCAACAGCGATCTCTTCGCCGTGCCCGACCCGGACAGCCTGATCCAGCTGCCGTGGAAACCGGAGGTGGGGTGGCTTGCCGCCGATCTGTGGATGGACGGCAAGCTGGTCGAACAGGGGCCGCGCACGGTGCTGAAAAGCGCGATGGCCGCCGCCGCCGCCATGGGGTACGAACTGAAGACCGGTGTCGAATGCGAGTATTTCCTCATCACGCCCGATGGCA
The DNA here is from genome assembly GCF_049306435.1 of Zavarzinia sp. Lineage (NCBI taxonomy): Bacteria > Pseudomonadati > Pseudomonadota > Alphaproteobacteria > Rhodospirillales > Zavarziniaceae > Zavarzinia > Zavarzinia sp. Next base: position 3,138 of record NZ_JBAQRT010000386.1, on the reverse strand, counting down.
AGACCGTGTCCGATGCCGCCGACACGGCGGACAAGCCCTGCTATGACCAGCTGATCCTGATGCGCCGCTACGAGGTCATCACCGAGATCTGCGATGCCATGCTTCAGCTGGGCTGGAAGCCCTATCAGAACGACCACGAGGATGCGAACGGCCAGTTCGAGATGAACTGGGAATATGACAACGCCCTCGTCACCGCCGACCGCCACGCCTTCTTCAAATACATGGTCCGCTCCATCGCCGAGAAACACGGGATGCGCGCGACCTTCATGCCCAAACCCTTCATCGACCTGACTGGCAGCGGCTGCCACATGCATGTCTCGCTGTGGAAAGACGGCCAGAACGCCTTCGAGGACGAGGCGGGGGAACTCGGCCTTGCCCCCATCGCCTATAACTTCATCGGCGGCGTGATCCAGGAAGCCCCGGCGCTCTGCGCCCTGACCAATCCTTCGGTCAATTCCTACAAGCGGATCAATGCGCCGCGCACGCTGTCCGGCGCGACCTGGGCACCGAACACGGTGACCTATACCGGCAACAACCGGACCCACATGATCCGCATTCCCGAGCCCGGCCGCTTCGAATTCCGCCTGGCTGACGGCGCGACCAATCCCTATCTGCTGCCGGCCTCCGTGCTGGTCGCCGGCCTCGACGGCATCGCCAGGCAGACCGATCCGGGCAAGCGCCTCGACATCAACATGTATACCGAGGGCCACAAGGTGAAGGGCGCGAAGAAACTGCCGCTGAACCTGCTCGATGCCCTGCGCGCGCTGGATAAATCGGCGGTGCTCCGGGCGGGGCTGGGATCGTCCTTCATCGATTCCTACCTCAAGCTGAAGCATGACGACTGGAATGCCTATTCAAGGCATCTGACCCAGTGGGAACGCGATAACACCCTTGACTGTTGAAGCAGGCTTGACGCCGCGCGGTCAAAAGGCTTCTTGACCGCGCGACCCGAGAAAAGCCAAGCGGCGAGAACAAGATGTCTGACAAATCCGCAATTCTATCCCTGTCCTGCCCTGACAGGCCGGGCATCGTCGCCCGCGTCTCGACCTATCTGTTCGAGGCCGGCGCGAATATCCTCGAGGCCCATCAGTTCGACGATACCGAAACGGGTCGCTTCTTCATGCGCGTCGTGTTCGAGCCGGTGGCCGAGGGATCGACGGTCGACGCGATCCGCGAGGGCTTTGCCGCGATCGGCCGGGATTTCGCCATGGAATGGACGATCCGTTCCCGCGCCGAGCGGCGCAAGGTGATGCTCCTCGTTTCGAAGTCGGACCACTGCCTGGCCGACATCCTCTATCGCTGGCGCTCGGGCGATATCGCGATGGATATCGTCGCCATCGCCTCCAACCATCCGATCGAGACCTATACCCATCTCGATTTCGACGGCATCCCCTTCCACCACCTGCCGGTCAGCAAATCGACCAAGCTCGAACAGGAAGCGCAGATCTGGGCTTTGGTGAAGGAAAGCGGGGCCGAACTCGTCGTGCTCGCCCGTTACATGCAGGTGTTGTCGGACGGGCTGGCGGCCAAGCTGTCGGGGCGCTGCATCAACATCCACCATTCTTTCCTGCCGGGCTTCAAGGGCGCCAAGCCCTATCACCAGGCCCACGAGCGGGGCGTGAAGCTGATCGGGGCGACGGCGCATTACGTCACCTCCGACCTCGACGAAGGCCCGATCATCGAACAGGACGTGGAGCGTATCACCCATCAGGACCAGCCGGACGATCTCGTCGCCAAGGGCCGCGACATCGAACGCCGGGTGCTGGCCCGGGCGATCTCGGCCCATCTCGAGGACCGGGTGATCCTGAACGGCCGCAAGACCGTCGTCTTCCGCCACTAGAGACGAAGAAAATCCCCCGGTGCGAGGGGAAAACGATACGCACCGGGGGACGAGAGACGCGGGGCTGTCCGCGTCTCAGAAGTGGAATTCGGCGACCAGCTGGGGCACCGAGGCTTCGGTGCCGTCGAGGCCGGTGACGTCCGGATCATTGCCGAATTTGTTCAGCCAGTACTGGTAGCCGAGGCCGACATAGAGCATGCCCTTGTCGCTGCCGACGGAAGGCCCGATATCGGCGAGCAGCGCCGTCTCGACCAGAAGCTCGGTCGTTGTGGCGTCGCCGAAGGCATCGTCGCCCTTCTCGCCGGTCAGGGCGAAGAAGCCCTTGAACATGAAGGGCAGGCCGATCTCGAAGGGAATGCCCCAGGCGCCGTCGACGCGCCAGGTCGGATCGAAGTCGACGCTCGGGTCGAACGGCGGGCCGGCCAGCTTGGCGAAGCGGTTGTTGTTATGCTCGAAATAGGCCTGGACGCCGATCTGGGCGAAGCCCGGGACGTTGAAGTTGATGGTCGGGCCGACCACGAACTTGCGCACGCGGGCATTGAAGGCGTCGTTCTTGTAGCTGAGGTCGGTGCCCAGCGTCAGGCCGATGTCGCGAATGATGCCGCTGTAGGCGAAGCCGAAGATCTTGGCCGAGCTGAGGGTTTCGCGCGCGACGAAATAGATTTCCTGGGCCGACCCGTCGCCGTCCTTGTTCGGCTCCTCGGACTCCGAGGTCGCCTTCAGGATGTCGAGGTTGAAGAAATTGGTGCCATAGGTCCAGCCGGAGACATGGCCGAGCTGGAAAATGCCCTTCTCGATGTCTTCGCTGCTGCCGGGCTCCCGGTAGCTGGTGCCATAGCGGACGCCCGCGAAGGTATCGCTCCACTGGATGATGCCGTCGGCGGCGGCGCCGCCGGTCGACCCCATCAGGGCCGCGGTGGCGACCGCGAGACCTGACGCCAGGCGGATCAGCCCGCCCTTGAAACTCTTACTCGCCCCCATTTCAACCACTCCTTGCAGCTGTTTCGTTGCGTTGAGGATTTGCCCCGTCCCATTCCCCTGCCGCCTTCAGCATCGGCGACGAGGAAATTCTCATTCCCGTTTCCGGCCAATGCCCCGGCCGGCCTCGGGCCCGAATCTTGACCTGTCGGTCAGTTCTATCAAGAAGAATGCCAAGAATTAGAGCAACGGATGAAATCGTATAAGTCATTGAAAATAAGCATTTAAACGACTATGTGACGGATTTGATACAACACTGCCCGTCGAGGGCTTGATTGGAAATGTCCAAAAAATAGGCCTTATGTCTGCAATGTATGCAC
>NZ_JBAQRT010000385.1:0-12767 GCF_049306435.1 Zavarzinia sp. | reverse complement strand
TCGTCCCGGCGAAGGCCGGGACCTCGGCGAAACCGGGCACAGGTGCTTTTCCGTCTCGAGGTCCCGGCCTTCGCCGGGACGACGATGCCTCAAAGTTCAGGGAACAAGCCTTGTCCTACAACAGCTTCGGTCATCTGTTCCGCGTCACCACCTGGGGCGAGAGCCACGGGCCGGCCCTTGGCTGCGTCGTCGACGGCGTGCCGCCGCGCCTTCCGCTGACCGAAGCCGACATCCAGGGCTTTCTCGACAAGCGCAAGCCCGGCCAGAACCGGTTCACCACCCAGCGCCGCGAGCCGGACGAGGTGAAGATCCTGTCCGGCACCTATGAAGGCCTGACCACGGGCACACCGGTCAGCCTGATGATCGAGAATACCGACCAGCGCTCGAAGGATTATGCCGAGATCGCCCAGAGCTTCCGCCCGGGCCATGCCGATTTCACCTATCAGGTGAAATACGGCATTCGCGACCCAAGGGGCGGCGGCCGCTCCTCGGCGCGGGAAACCGCGGCGCGGGTCGCCGCCGGGGCGATCGCCCGCAAGATCCTGGGGCCGGACGTCACCATCCGCGGCGCCCTCATCCAGGTCGGCGCCCGCCTGATCGAGCGCGAGCGCTGGAATTGGGCCGAGGTCGACAACAATCCCTTCTTCTGCCCCGACGCGGAGACGGCGAAACTGTGGGAAGCCGATCTCGACGCCGTCCGCAAGGCCGGCTCGTCGGTCGGCGCTGTCGTCGAGGTCGTCGCCTCGGGCGTGCCGGCGGGAATCGGCGCGCCGATCTACGGCAAGCTCGATAGCGATCTCGCCGCCGCCTTCATGTCGATCAACGCGGTCAAGGGCGTGGAAATCGGCGCGGGCTTCGGCGCCGCCGCCCTGCATGGCGAGGAAAACGCCGACGAGATGCGCATGGAAGACGGCAAGGTCGTCTTCGGCTCGAACAAGGCGGGCGGCATCCTCGGCGGCATTTCAACCGGCCAGGATGTGGTCGCCCGATTCGCGGTGAAGCCGACCTCGTCGATCCTCACCCCGCGTCACAGCGTGACGCTGGACGGGCAGGACACGGAAGTCTCGACCAAGGGCCGCCACGACCCTTGCGTCGGCATCCGCGCCGTGCCGGTGGGCGAAGCGATGATGGCCTGCGTGCTGGCCGATCACCTGCTCCGCCACCGGGGCCAGATCGGCTGATCAGGCGCCGAGCCAGGCGTCCGCCGTCTTTACTTCGGCATAGCCAAAGCCCAGCGCGGCCATGAAGGCGGCATGGACATCAGCCGCCGGCACCTTGCGCCCGTTGAGTTCCAGATCATGGGTGGCGCAGGCATCCTCGATCACCGTGACCTTGTAGCCAAGGTCGGAGGCCGCGCGGCTGGCCGCGTCGACGCACATGTGGCTCATGCTGCCGACGATGGTCACATCGCTGACGCCCGCGTCCTTCAGAGTCGCGTCGAGCGGGGTCTTCAGGAAGGCGTTCACCTCGGTCTTGGTGATCACCGGCTCGCCCGGCCGCGGCGCGGCCTTGGGATGAATGTCCGTGCCCGGGGTGCCGACCGCGAAGAAGGGCGCCTCGGCCGGGGATTCGTGCCGTATGTGAACGACGAGATCGCCCGCCGAGCGCGCCGCCGCGATCACCGCCGCCGCCTTGTCGGCCGCCGCCTCCACCCCGGCGAGGGGCCAGCGCCCGTCCGGGAAATAATCCTGCTGGATATCGACGACGATCACCGCGCGCTTGCTCATGATGGGGCTCCTTGCCTTGTGCCCCTTATTGATATCGGCAAGCGGCCGTGATTTGGATTGGCGAAATCGACATTCAGCGGGCCGAAACCGACAAATGACCGCCATCCCCATGCCCGAGATCGCCCTTCTCCTCTATGACGGGGCGCAAGCGGCGGCGATCCATGGCCTGACCGACCTTTTCACCGTCGCCACCCGCATGGCGCGGGAACGGGGCGGCCCCGGTGGCCTTCGGGTCAGTCATTGGCGGCGGACCGGGGACGCCATGGCCTGCGTCCACGACAGCGGCCCCGGCCCCGCGCATGACCCCGCCATCGTGATCGCGCCGCCCAGCCTCGCCCCGCTCATGCCGGCGGCGGACATGCGCCCCCTCGCCCGCTGGATGGCGGAAGCCCACGCCCGGGGCGCCGTTCTCGCCTCGGTCTGCGCCGGGGCCTTCCTGCTGGCGGAAACAGGTCTGCTGGCCGGGCGGCCGGCGACCACCCATTGGGGCTATGCCGGGATGCTGGCGGGGCGTTTCCCGGAGATCAGGGTCGATGCCGACCGGCTGGTGATCGATGATGGCGACCTGATCACCGCGGGCGGCGTCATGGCCTGGGCCGACCTCGGCCTCGTCCTCGTCGAGCGATTGCTGGGGCCGACGATCATGCTCGATACCGCGCGCTTCCTGCTGGTCGATCCGCCGGGGCGGGATCAGCGCAGTTACCGCGCCTTCATCCCCGTCCTTGGCCATGGCGACGCCGCGATCCTGAAGGTTCAGCACGGCTTGCAGGCCTCGGGCGCGGTCGGCGCCGATCTCGCCGCCATGCTCGCCCTGTCGGGGCTGGAGGAGCGGACATTCCTCCGCCGTTTCCGCAAGGCGACCGGCATGACCCCAACCGAATATTGCCAGCAGATTCGCGTCGCCAACGCCCGCGCGGCGCTGGAGCTGACCCGTCGCAGCGTCGGGCAGATCGCCTTCGACGTCGGCTATGACGACCCTTCGGCCTTCCGCAAGCTGTTCCAGCGCCTCACCGGCCTGTCGCCCGGGGCCTATCGCAAGCGCTTCGGCCGGGCCGGCTCAGGGGACTGAATCGCCGTCCCGGCTCAGGGGACTGAATCACCGGGCGTCAGGAAAAATCTGACGATCGCCTCGGTCGCGTCGAGATTGCCGGTAGAGCGGCCGCTGCGCCGCTGACCAAGCTGGCTGGGCAGCGGCGGCCAGGCATGGCCCCCGCCCCGCACCCAGAGGCCCCGGACGCGGACACCCGCGGCGCAGCCCGCGTAATCGACGCGGCGAACCTGCGTGCCGTCATCGACCCCGGCCGGCAGATCGCGGACGGCGGGCGCGCCCTTGCAGCCGGCCCCATCGGCGAAGCGGCGCAGCGATTCTTCCGCCCCCGCGACTTCGCCCCGCTCGCAGAAGATTTTCGGCACATCGGCGCAGACCGTGCCGCCGGCGAAGGGCACGATGGGATCGTCCATGCCATTGATGGCGAGGATGGAAATCGGCCGCGACGGCCGGCAGTCCGGATAGATCGGCCGGGCCACGGCGCCGATCACCGGCGCGATGCCGGCGACGAGATCCGCCGCCTCGCAGCCGATGCGGTAAGCCATCATGCCGCCGTTCGACGCCCCGGCGACGAAGACGCGCCGACGATCGAGCTTGACGCGCCGTCCGATGTCGTCGACCAGGGCGCGGAGGGCGGCGACATCATCGATGCCGGCCTCGCTCGACGCCAGGGTGCCCCGGCCGTCGTTCCAGCGTAAGGTCCGGCGCGCGCCCCTTTCGCGATAGGCATCGGGATAGGCGACGGCGACCCGGTAACGCTCGACGTAAGGCTCGAACCCCAGGTGCTTTTCCATCTTGTCGGCGCTGCCATAGGTGCCGTGCAGCACGATGATCAGGGGCAGCGCGGCGCCGTCCGCCCGGGCCGGCACGGACAGGAGATAGTCGCGCGACCTGCCGTCCGGCGCGGTGAAGCGGAATTCATCCCCGGCCGCGAGCGCGGGCCAGGATGACAGGATCACGAGCAGCAGCACCCCTATCCGCATGGCCATCCCCTAACGCACGACACCCCAGAATTTCAGCAATTCGAGCGATGAGCAGACACCGACATCGCTGACCAGCTGGCTGACCCCCTTGGGCGCGACACCGCAGCCATGGCGCGAATCGACCGGCACCGAATGGCCGACGCCCTGAAGATCGGTGAATTGCACCGCCGGTCGGCCGTCCCCGCCCATCCAGGTGGTGCGTTCATAGGGACCGATGCGATCGGCGACCGGCCGCTGCCCGTCCAGCCCGGTCAGGCCCAGCCACTGGTCGCGCACGCGCGGGCCATTGGAGGGCGCGACCATCGGATCGTCGCTGCCCTGCCAGACCGACAGGCGGGGCCAGGGGCCGGGCCAGTCGATCACGCTGGTGATCCGGCGGGCCAGGGCTTGCGGCGACGATTCGCCGAAACCCAACATGGCGACCGGGGCGGTCAGCATGATGTCGGACTGACCGACCGGCAGCGAGCCGAAGACGCCGCCCGCGTTGATCAGGTCGGGATAATTGGCCATCAGGATCAAGGCCATGCTGCCCCCCGCCGACAGGCCGGTGACGAAGACCCGCCGTTCGTCCAGCCGATAGGCGGCGATCATGGCGGTGATCATCGAATGGATCGAAACCGGCTCGTCGCCCTTGGCCCCCTGCTGCCAGTCGTTGAACCACTGGAAGCAATAGTTGGGATCGTTGAAGGGCCGCTGCTCGGGCATCAGCACGGCAAAGCCGTATTTCTCCGCGAGGCTGAGCCAGCCGGTTTCGGCGGCGTAATCATCGGCGGTCTGGAAGCAATGATGCAGGGCGACGACGAGGGGCGCCCCCGGTTTCAGGCCGCGCGGCACATAGGCGCGCATCAGCAGCGATCCCGGATTGGGACCGAAATCCTCGAACAGGGTCGACTTCGGCTCCGCGACCGGCAACTGCAGCGCGCAGCCCCCGGCGAACAGAAAACAGAGCACCACCGGAAGCCGCAGGACGGTGGAAAGCATGAACATGAAGGGTCCCTTGTCGTGGTTAATCGCACCTTGGTGCCAAGTCGGGCGCTTTGCAAGAACCCGGGCTGCCCCTATAGTCCGCGCCGGCCGGAACACGCGCCGGTGCCGTGATTGAATCGGCGTAGGGAAGACCAGAACAGATCATGCGCCTGCCCCAGGAACTGCTGCTGATCCTCGCCAGTGTGATTTTTCTGGCCTTCACGATCGGCTATTTCGCCTATTTCCGGCGGCCCGAAGGCACGCCCTGGCCGATGCGCGTGCTGGCGATCCTCTCGGGCGCGACCACGGGCGGCGTCATCGCCGAGATTTCCGGGACCCGCGCGACCTGGGACAGTTTCGTGCCCGCGCTTGTCCTCCTGCTGGCCTCGGCCGCGCTATATGGCTGGGCGGTCATGACCACGCGGCGGCAGCGCCTGTCCCTCGCCTTTTCCGGCGACGAGCCCGATTTCCTGGTGGCGGAAGGCCCCTATCGCCTGATCCGCCATCCCTTCTATACCGCCTATCTGCTGTACTGGATCGGCGGGACGATCGCCGCGCGTCAGCCCCTGCTGCTGATCGCGGTGGCCGTGATGGCCGCCGGTTTCACCTGGGCGGCCCTGCGCGAGGAAGCGAAATTCGCCTCGAGCCGGCTGGCCCCGGCCTATGACGCCTATCGGCGACGCACCGGCATGTTCCTGCCCTGGCGGATCTTCAGGACCTGACCCATGTCCCATCGTCCCGAAGCGGCGGCGCGGCGGCGGGAGTTGGACCTGCTGCGCATCTTCGCCTGCTTCATCCAGTTCCCCTTTCATACCGCCAAGGTCTTCGATCACGATCCGGCCTATCATGTGAAGAACGCGATCGCCTCGGGCGCGCTCGATCTTTTCGCCGCCTTCGCCCATGTCTGGCGGATGCCGCTGTTCTTCTTCATCGCCGGTTTCGCTGCGGCGACCGCCCTGTCCAGCCGCGGCCTTTCCAGTTTCCTGAAGGATCGTTTCACCCGCCTGCTGCCGCCCCTGGTGGTCGGCCTGGTGCTGTTCGCGCCCGCGATCAAATATCTGGAGAGGCTCGGCGGCATCGACCTGCGGCCGAGCGGCCTTCGTCCGGGGGCCGAACCGCTCGACATGGGCTATTTCGAATTCTATGGCCGCTTCGCCACCAGGCTGAACCAGTTCACCTGGTCGCATCTCTGGTTCATCGTCTATCTGCTGCTGTTCTGTCTTGTCTTCGGCTGGCTGCTGAAGCGGATCGCCAGTGCCTATGACCGGCTGGACCGGGGCTGGGCCTGGCTGGCGGGGCCGGCGCTTCTATGCGCGGCGGCCGAGATCCTGCTGCGGCCGATTTACGGCGACCTGCCCAATCTGTCCGGCGATGTCGCCAATCTCTCGATCGAGACCGTGTTCTTCCTGATGGGCGCCATCGTCTCGCGCCAGCCCCGGATCGAGACGGATATCGCCGCCCGGCCCTTCGCCTTCCTCGGCCTCGGGCTCGCCGCCTTCGCCCTCTTCTATATCGGTGAAGCGCGCTGGGGGGCGGTGGCGCTGGGCGCGCGGGGCATCGCCGCCTGGTGCCTGGTCGCCGGGCTTCTGGGCCTTGGCCGGCGGATTCTGCGGCCGCACGGCGCCTTCGACCGCTACATGGGCGAGGCGACCCTGCCGCTCTATGTCCTGCATCACCTGCCGGTGGTCGCGCTGGCGTTTCTGGTGGTGCCGCTCGCCCTGCCTTTGTGGGTGAAGGCGGCGGTGATCTGCTTCGGCTCCGCCGCGATCACCTTCGCCGCCTATCATCTGATCGTCCGGCCCTTCGGCCCGGTGCGTTTCCTGTTCGGCCTGAAGCCGAAGCGTCAGGCCCTCAAGGTTCAGGCTGCCCGGGAATAGGCCGAGGCGCCGCCCAGGATATATTCGCTGGCCTTTTCCGCGGTCATGATCGTCGGCGCATTGGTATTGCCGCCGATCAGCGTCGGATGGACCGAGGCGTCGACGACGCGCAAGCCCTCGATACCATGAACGCGGCACTGGTCGTCGACCACGGCGAGATCATCGTGGCCCATCTTGCAGCTGCCGACCGGGTGATAGACCGTCTCGGCCCAGCGCCGGACATAGGCTTCGATCTCGGCATCGGTCCTCGCCGCTTCCCAGGTGAAGTCGTGGTTCTTGCCGCGCTTGTCGGCGAAGGCCTGGTCGAGGATGACGTCGCGCGACAGCTTGAAGGCGCGGATCAGGCATTCCACGTCTTCCCGCTCGGCGAGGTAATTGGGATCGATCGCCGGATCGGCGAAGGGATCGGCCGATTTCAGCCATAGCCGTCCGGTCGAATGGGGCCGCAGCTGGCAGGCATGGGTCGAATAGCCATGGCCGAACTTGGTGTTCAGCCCGTGGTTCTCGAGGATCGCCGGGATGAAATGCATCTGCACGTCGGGCCGGGGATCGTCCGGATTGGTGCGGGCGAAGCAGCCGGCTTCGGCGACATTGGTCGTGTAGATGCCGCGCTTGCGGACCCAGTAATCCATCAGGCCGATGGCGCCGCGATACGCCATGCGCCACGAGAAGCCATAGGATTCGGCGGTTTTGGTGCGCTGCTGCAGGGTGATGTCGAGATGATCGCGCAGGTTCTTGCCAACGCCCGGCAGATCGTGACGGACGGCGATGCCCGCCGCCTTCAGGTCGGCGGGATCGCCGATGCCCGAGAGCTGGAGCACTTGCGGCGAATTGATCGCGCCGCCGCACAGGATGACACTCTGCGCCGCTTCCTCGACACGGGCCTCGCCCTTCTGGCGGAAGCGCACGCCCCGCGCGCGCTTGCCGTCGAATTCGATGGCCATGACATGGGCGCCGGTCAGGATGGTCAGGTTCGGCCGCGCCATGATCTCCCACAGATAGGCGCGGGCGGCGGAATAGCGCTGCCCTTCCTTCTGGGTGAGCTGGTAATAGCCGACGCCTTCCTGCTCCGCCCCGTTGAAATCCGTGGTTTCCTTCAGGCCCCAGCGCTTGCCCGCCTCGATATAGAGATCGCACAGGGGATTGGGGTGGCGCGGGTCGGTGACGTTCAGCGGGCCGAGGTTGCCGTGATACTGGTCGGTGATGCGCTCGTTGTGCTCCGCCTTCTTGAAATAGGGCAGCACCCGGTCGTAGGACCAGTCGGGAAGGCCGAGGGCGGCCCAGTCGTTGTAATCGTCGCGGTGACCGCGCGTGTAGATCATGGCGTTGATCGAGGACGAGCCGCCCAGCGTCTTGCCGCGCGGCCAGAACATCTCCCGGCCCGCCATGTGCTTCTGCGGCACCGTGTGATAGCCCCAGTTCCGCACCTTGGAGCGCATCAGCGCGACGACACCGAAGGGCATCATCACCGACCAGTGCTTGTCGGTCGGCCCGGCCTCGAGCAGCAGCACCTTCGTGTTGGGATTGGCCGACAGCCGGTTGGCCATCACGCAGCCGGCCGAGCCGGCACCGATGATGATGTAGTCGTACATGTCCCTCTCCCCGGGGCTTATCGTTCTCGCCGGACTCGTCACCGCCAATCCGACAATTTGTCAGTCACGAAAATACCGCATCGGTGGCAGGTGGGAAGGGAAATTTGGGGGTGGGAAGTCGCACGCTCAAAATAACTTCACAGTAATTTTCCGTGCCCGAAACTCTGGCGCCCCGGCAATGTCCGGAAGCCGCAACTCCCCGAGTCGGACCCACTTACGCGTTGTATGGCACGACCGGGGAGAGACAAAGCGCATCCCGATGCCACCGCCGTCAAAAGGCAGTTGACATCTATAACCCTCGCTCTTGTACATAAAGCCATTGTTGCTATCTGATTAATTTTCTTGCGTAGTTATTCAGAAAAATTTACGCCTGATATTTTATAAACGAATACAGCTAACGACAAAATATAATAAAAGATCGGAATGGTATCAAATATTCTGAATTCAATTTTCAAATCACGATTAATCGCGCTCATAGTTTTTCTTATTTGAGAAAGAGATGACTTAGTATCTTCAGCAACATCTTTCATTTTTGCGGCGATTTTGAAATTTTCATTCAAATTCACCACGGCATTCACATCAATTCTTTCAACACTTCGAATAAATTTGTATTTATCTTCGTTGACGAAATCATTCATTGCCTCCATCACTATCATAATTTCGTCGCGAAGATGGTAAACGTCTTGTTTAAATTTATCATACTTGTCAAAATTCTCATCAGATAAATTTTTCACATTTATAATATTTTTGTAAAAATTAGAAAATTTATCCGCAAACCCATCACATTTACTTATAATTTCTAAGCATTTCTTAGCGTTTTCGTTTATATTAATAATTTCTTGCAATAATTTCCTATTTAGTTGCGAGTTTTCTTCTTTTATTTGATTAAATATAGATATTATCTCAATAATATAATCCTGAGATACATCAACATTTTTTATATCGATTTTTCTATATTTATGTTGAATTTCCAGTATCTGATTGAAAGCACTATTCATTCCAGAATCTCCGTATAGCCAATTCTTTCTTATATTTTTTCCCATTACAAAAAATACCACGAACTCATATGTAGCAAATACAAATAATATAGACCTAACAGTATCTATACCAAATCCATCGAAATGTAGGCCATTTAGCGAAATTCCATCTGTGACTTTTGAAAGAAAATAAGATGATAGCAAAAACATTGTGCATGCCAGCAGAAGATTTCTTCTTACATTTAAATACTCAGAAGGGTAATCAATTCTTTTTGATTGCATTTTTGATTCCATATCTTCCACCATATCAAAAAAATTATTGATGCCCTGGATGTCGTTGTAAAAAATAAAAAAGCCCGAACGCGTCATTCTCTATATAAGAAAGAATCGCACCTTCGTTCAATCTTTAAAGGCGGTAATGACGGGGACGCAGGAATAATGGGAACACCATACCCAACCCCAGCCCCCCCCTCAAACCTGCGCGAAGCCGCCGTCGGCGAAGACTTCGCCGCCGGTCATGAAGCTGCTGTCGGCCGAGGCCAGGAAGGCCGCGACGGCGGCGGTCTCGGACGGGTCGGCGACGCGGCCGATGGGGGTGCTGGCGCACAGAGCGGTCAGGGTTTCCTCGCCCACCACGTCGAGCGCGAGTTCGGTCCGGGTCGGCGCGGGCGAGAGGACGTTGACGTGGATGCCGGTGTCCTGCAGGTCGATGCCGCGTCGGCGGGTCATTTCCAGCAAGCGGAAGCCGCGCCATGCGCCGCTCCGCCGCTTCGGGGACGGTGCATCGCGTGGCTTCATTTGACGATCTCGACAGCGGAGGCACCCACCTCACCCCGGCCCTCTCCCCCCAAAGGGCGGAGAGGGTGAAATGGCTCCCTCTCCGCCCGCTTGCGGGGGGGGGGGGGAGGTGGGGAGGGCTCCGGCAGCGTCCTCATCCGCCGATGAGGGCCAGCCAGTCGTCTTCGGTCATGACCTGGACGCCGAGTTCGGCGGCCTTGGCGAGTTTGGAGCCGGCGCCGGGGCCGGCGACCACGATGTCGGTTTTCTTCGAGACGGAGCCCGAGACCTTGGCACCCAGGGTTTCGGCCCTCGCCTTGGCTTCGTCGCGGGTCATGCGCTCCAGCGTTCCGGTGAAGACCACGGTCTTGCCGGCGACGGGGCTGTCGGTCGCGCGGGCTTCCGGCGGCTGGACATCGAGGAGCGGCAGGAGATCATGCAGGGTCTGCTGGTTGTGCGGCTCGGCCAGGAACTGGCCGAAGGCTTCGACCACGATCGGGCCGAGGCCATCGACGGTCAGCAATTCCGCCAGCGCGGCCGCCCTGGCCTCCTCGCCGTCGAGGCAGGCGGAGCGGAAAGCCTCGATGCCGCCGAAATGGCGCGCGATCAGGCTGGCGTTGCGCTCGCCGACATGACGGATGCCGAGGGCGAAGAGCAGCCGGGCGAGCGGCACCTTGCGCTTCTCGGCGATCGCCTCGAACAGCTTGCGGGCGGACTGGCTGCCCCAGCCGTCGCGCGCGCGAAGCGGCGTGAGCGAGCCGGCGTCCCGCGCCTCCAGCGTGAAGATATCGGCGGGGCCGTGGGAAATCATCCCCCAGTCCCACAGCGCCTTCACCTGCTTCTCGCCGAGCCCCTCGATATCGAAGGCCTGGCGGCTGACGAAATGGCGCAGGCGCTCCACCGCCTGGGCTTCGCAGGTCAGGCCGCCGGTGCAGCGGCGCACCACCTCCCCCTCCTCCCGCGTCGCGGTGGAGCCGCAGACCGGGCAATGGTCGGGGAAGGCGAAGGGCACGGCACTGGCCGGCCGCGCCTCGGTGATGACGCGCACCACCTGGGGGATCACATCGCCCGCCCGCTGGACGACGACCGTGTCGCCGACGCGGATATCCTTGCGGGCGATTTCATCCTCGTTGTGCAGGGTCGCATTGGCGACGACGACGCCGCCCACGGTGACCGGCACCAACCGGGCGACCGGGGTGAGCGAGCCGGTGCGGCCGACCTGGATGTCGATGCCCTCGACCGTCGTCCGTGCCTGTTCGGCCGGGAACTTGTGGGCGACGGCCCAGCGCGGCGCGCGAGAGACCATGCCGAGACGGTCCTGCCAGTCCAGCCGGTCGACCTTGTAGACGACGCCGTCGATATCGTAATCGATGCTCGCCCGCTCGGCTTCCAGTTCGCGGAACACCGCCATCACCGCGCCGATATCGGGGGCGAGACGCGCGCGGGGGTTCAGCGGCAGGCCGAAGTCGCCCAGCCATCGCATCGCCTCTTCTTGCGTCGGCGGCAGGGGGGCGGAAACCTCGCCCCAACCATGCAGGAAGAAGCGCAAGGGCCGCGCGGCGGTGATCGCCGGGTCGAGCTGGCGCAGCGAGCCCGCCGCCGCGTTGCGCGGATTGGCGAAGATCTTCTCCCCCGCCGCGGCCTGGCGGGCGTTGAGGCGAAGAAAATCCGCCCGTCCCATGTAGACTTCGCCGCGCACCTCGAGAATGTCGGGCGCGCCGCGCAAGGTCTGGGGAATGCCGGCGATCGTGCGGACGTTGGCCGTTACATTCTCCCCCACCCGGCCGTCGCCCCTCGTGGCGCCGAGGACGAGCAGGCCCTTCTCGTAGCGAAGGGAGAGGGAGAGACCGTCGATCTTGGGCTCGGCATAGAGCGCGACCTCCTCCTCGCCAAGGCCGAGGAAGCGGCGGACGCTGGTGACGAAGGCCCGCACATCCTCCTCGGTGAAGACCTTCTCGAGGCTGAGCATGGGCCGCGCGTGGGCGACCTTGTCGAATTTCGCCGCCGCCTGGCCGGCGATAGTCTCGGTCGGGCTGCCGGCCTTCAGGTCGGGATAGTCGGCCTCGATCTCCAGCAGCCGGGCCATCAGCGCGTCGTATTCGGCATCGGAGACGGAGGGCGCGTCTTCCTCGTAGTAACGCCGGTCGTGCTCCCGTACCTCGACGGCGATACGGGCGTGTTCCGCGCGGATTTCGTCCGGCACCATCAGCGGGCGCCTTTCAGCAGGGCATCGGCGGCGGCGCGGGCGGCCGGGGTGATTTCGGCGCCCGAGAGCATCCGGGCGATTTCCTCGCGGCGCGACGGCTTGTCGAGGGTGACCACCTCGGTCCGCGTGGTGACGCCATCGGTTTCCTTGGCGATGCGGAAATGCTGACGGCCGCGCGCCGCGACCTGCGGGCTGTGGGTGACGACGAGGACCTGGGCATTGCCGGCCAACCGGGCGAGACGATCGCCCACCGCGTCGGCGACGGCGCCGCCGATGCCCCGATCAACCTCGTCGAAGACCATGGTCGGCGCCGTGCCGGCCCCGGCCAGCACGACCTTCAGCGCCAGGATGAAGCGCGCGAGTTCGCCGCCGGACGCGATCCTGATCAGGGCGCCGAAGGGCGCGCCCGGATTGGTCGCCACCTCGAAGGTCACGCGGTCGGCGCCGTCGGCGGTCCATTGCCCGTCGCCCAGCGGCTCGACCCGGGTGCGGAACTTGGCCTTGCCCAGCTTCAGGGCATCGAGTTCGGCATTCACCCCCGCGTCCATCCGCGCGGCGGCTTCGATACGGGCGCGGCTGAGCGCGGCGCAGGCGGCGACCAGACGGCCCCGCGC
>NZ_JBAQRT010000384.1:0-10108 GCF_049306435.1 Zavarzinia sp. | reverse complement strand
GCCTTGGTCTGTCCGGCGGCCAGGCGCGGCGGCTGGCGCTGGCCCGACTGCTGCTGCGGCCGGTGCCCCTGTGGCTGCTGGACGAGCCGACCGAGGCGCTGGATGGCGCGGTCGCGACCGATGTGCTGGCCCGGCTGGCCGCGGCGGTCGAAGGTCGAACCCTGGTGATCGCCACCCATTTGCGCCGCGAGGCCGCGCTGGCCGACCGGCTGATCGCCGTCGGCGGCGGCGGTATCCAGCGCGAGGCCCGCAGGGGCGAGCCTGGTTACGACGAGATGCTGGCCGGCCTGCGGGCCGGTTAGGAGAGTTGCTGGCCGGCCCCCGGGCCGGAGGTGAGGGAAACAAGAGTCTGTGGCTTTGTCGTCCGGCAACGGGCGAAACATTCAAGGAGGACGCCGGGAAAGCCGGCGTTGATCGACATGGAACTGGATATCGTAGGGCTTTCACGCCTGCAGTTCGCCATGACGGCGCTGTATCATTTTCTATTCGTGCCCCTAACCCTCGGGCTGTCCATCCTGCTCGCCATCATGGAGACGGTCTATGTCATGACCGGTCGCCCGATCTGGCGGCAGATGACGAAATTCTGGGGCACGCTGTTCGGCATCAATTTCGTGCTGGGTGTCGCCACCGGTATCGTCATGGAATTCCAGTTCGGCATGAACTGGAGTTACTACAGCCATTACGTCGGCGATATCTTCGGCGCCCCGCTGGCGATCGAAGGCCTGATGGCCTTCTTCCTCGAGGCGACCTTCGTCGGCCTGTTCTTCTTCGGCTGGGACCGCATGTCGAAGGTCGGGCATCTGACTGCCACCTGGGCGGTGGCGCTCGGCTCCAACCTCTCGGCGCTGTGGATCCTGATCGCCAACGGCTGGATGCAGAATCCGATCGGTTCGACCTTCAACATCCAGACCATGCGGATGGAAGTCTCGAATTTCTTCGACGTGCTGTTCAACCCGGTGGCCCAGGCGAAATTCGTCCACACGGTCTCGGCCGGCTATGTCACGGCGTCGATCTTCGTCCTTGGCGTCTCGGCCTGGTACGCGCTGAAGGGAAGGCACGTCGACCTCGCCAAGCGCTCGATGACGGTCGCCGCCTCGTTCGGTCTCGCGGCTTCGCTGTCGGTCGTCGTCCTCGGCGATGAAAGCGGCTATCTCGCCAACGAGCACCAGAAGATGAAACTCGCCGCCATGGAAGGCATGTGGGAAACGGAAACCGCCCCCGCCGCCTTCACCCTGATCGGCTTCCCCGACCAGGAAGCGCGCGAGACCCATTACGCGGTGAAGATCCCCGCGGTCATGGGCCTGATCGCCACCCGCTCGCTGACCGACGAACTGCCGGGCATCAAGGACCTGGTGGTCAAGGCCGAGGACCGCATCAGGAGCGGCATGATCGCCTATGACGCCCTGGTGAAGATCCGCGCCGCCGGCAAGGCCAAGGCCGTCGATCCGGTGGCCCAGGCGGCCTTCGAGGACAATGGCGTCAATCTCGGCTATGCCCTTCTCCTGAAGCGCTATACCGACAATCCGGCGGCGGCGACGCCCGAACAGATCTCGAAGGCGGCCTGGGATACGGTGCCGCAGGTCGCGCCGCTGTTCTGGGGCTTCCGCATCATGGTCGGCCTCGGCTTCTTCTTCATCCTGCTGACCGGCGTGTTCTTCGTCCTGTCGGCCCGGCGCAACCTGCTGGCCCGGCGCTGGCTGCTGCGCGTCGCCGTGCTGTCGATCCCGCTGCCCTGGCTCGCGGCGGAACTCGGCTGGTTCGTCGCCGAATTCGGCCGCCAGCCCTGGATCATCGAAGGCGTGCTGCCGACGGCGGCGGCGGTGTCCAGCCTGGGCGCCGGAACCCTGCTGCTGACCATCGTCGGCTTCGTCGCGCTCTACACCACCCTCATCGTCATCGAGATGGGCCTGATGCTGAAAGCCATCCGGAAAGGCCCCGAAGACGACACCGACCCGCAGGCCGAGCTGATCTCGCCTGCCATCGTGCCCGCGGAGTAACCGACATGATCCTCCATCAACTCATCGACTACGAAACCCTGCGCCTCATCTGGTGGGTGCTGCTGGGCGTGCTGCTGATCGGCTTCGCCGCGACCGATGGTTTCGACCTCGGCGTCGGCGCGCTGCTGCCCTTCGTCGGCAAGACCGATATCGAGCGCCGGGTGGTGATCAACACCATCGGCCCGGTGTGGGAAGGCAACCAGGTGTGGCTGATCCTCGGGGGGGGCGCCATTTTCGCCGCCTGGCCGCCGCTTTACGCCGTGTCCTTCTCGGGCTTCTATCTCGCCATGTTCGCCATCCTGGCGGCGCTGATCCTGCGGCCGGTGGGTTTCAAGTATCGCAGCAAGCGTGACAGCGCGGCCTGGCGCAGCGGCTGGGACTGGGCGCTGTTCATCGGTGGTTTCGTGCCGTCGCTGATCTTTGGCGTCGCCGTCGGCAATGTGCTGCAGGGCGTGCCCTTCCGCCTCGACGACGATCTGCGCATCTTCTACGACGGCACGTTCTTTGGCCTGCTCAACCCTTACGCCCTGCTTTGCGGCCTGCTCTCGGTCGCCATGCTGGTCACCCATGGGGCGGCCTGGCTCGTGCTGAAGACCGAGGGCCGTGTGGCCGAACGGGCGCGGGCCTATGGCCAGCTCGCGTCGTTCTCCAGCTTCCTGCTCTTTGTCCTGGGCGGCGTCGCGCTCTATTTCTTCGTCGACGGCTATGCGATCACCAGCGTGGTTGACGGCGCTGGCCCGTCCAACCCGCTGCTGAAGGAAGCCGCGGTGTTGCCGGGGGCCTGGTTCGCCAATTATGGCGCCCATTCCTGGCTGCTGATCGCCCCGGCCCTTGGCCTTGGCGGGGCGTTCCTGACCTTCGTCGGCTTCGGCGCGCGCAGGGAGGGGCTGACCCTGCTGGCCAGCAAACTGTCGATCTTCGGCATTATCTCGACCGTCGGCGTCTCGATGTTCCCCTTCATCCTGCCGTCGTCGATCGATCCGAAGGCCAGCCTGACCGTGTTCGATGCCTCGTCCAGCCACATGACGCTGTTCATCATGCTGGTGGTCACCCTGATCTTCCTGCCGATGGTCCTCGCCTATACCGCCTGGGTCTACAAGGTGCTGTGGGGCAAGGTCCGGCCGGAGTCCATCACCCGCAAGGGCGGTCACGCCTACTGAGCGGCCGAGAAACAAGGAGAAACGATATGTGGTATTTCGCCTGGATGCTCGGCCTGCCGCTCGCGGCCGCCTTCGCCGTCCTCAACGCCATGTGGTACGAACTGGTCGACGACGAGTCGCCCAAACGCAAGATCGCCCAGAAGTGATCTGATCCGGGATGGGGGCGCGGTCAGCGCAGGAGCGGCAGCGCCCCCAGATCCTGCGCGCGGATCCAGCGCATCAGTTCCGCCTCCGGCAGGGGGCGGGACAGAATATAGCCCTGATAGACATCGACGCCGAGCAGGGCCAGATCCTCGGCCTGGGACACGGTCTCGACCCCCTCGGCGATGATCTCGAGGCCCATGGCATGGCCCAGTTCGATGGTCGCCCGGATGATCAGCCGGGCGACATTCGATTGCCCCAGCTCCCCGACGAAGGAACGGTCGATCTTCAGGCCGGTGACCGGGAAGTGGCGCAGACGGTGCAGCGACGAATAGCCGATGCCGAAATCGTCGATCGAAACCTTGATGCCGAGGGCCCGGCATTCGGCCAGCATGGCCGCCGCCGCGACCGTGTCCTCGCCGATCGTCGTCTCGGTCATCTCGACCTCCAGCCATTCGACCGGAATATTGTTGTCGGCGATCAGCTGGCGCAGATGGCGGATGTAATCGCCTGATTCCAGTGCCATGGCGGAGGCATTGACCGAGATGCTGTAATCGGCGCCGAGCGCGCCGTTGATGCGCTGGATGGCGGCGCAGGCCTGTTCGGCCACCCAGGCGTCGATTTCCCGGATGAGGCCGGTTTCCTCGGCCAACGGCACGAAGGTCGCCGGCGGCACGATGCCGTGGCCCGGTTGCCGCCAGCGCAGCAAGGCCTCGAACCCCACCAGCTGATGGGCGGGCAGGGCGGCCTTGGGCTGAAAATACAGCTCGAACTGGCCTTCGGTCAGGGCCCGGCGCAATTCGGCATGGGTCGCCGCGCGCTCGCGCGCGTTGCGGTTGATCTCTTCATCGAAATAAACCACCGGCTGGCGCTGACGGCTCGCCGCGTTGAGCGCGGTGATCGCCCGCGACAGCAGGATATCGCTCGACTGACCATGTTCGGGCGAGAAAACCACGCCCACCCGGATGTCGACCCGAACCTGCGCGTCGCCGGCCGTGATCGGCTCCGTGGTGCAGGCCAGGGCACGCCCGACCAGGGCGGCGACTTCGCCATTGTTGCGCGGCGATTCGATCAGGGCGAAGAACTCGCTGGCGAAGAGATGGCCGATCGGCGTATCGCCGAGACTCTCGCCGAGGCGCCGGCCCACACCCTCGATCACGAGTTCCCGGCCGCCGAATCCCAGCAGGTCCTCGATGTTCGAAAGGCCGACGATCTTGATGACCAGTATGCAGCACCGGCAAGCGGGCAAGGTTGAATCCAGGCGCTCGACGAGCCACTGCCGGTCCCGCAGCAGCGGTACCAGGGAGGCTTTGCGGCTCATGAGGTTGGCCTGAAGTTCACGCTAATCATTGCACACGATCTGTTTCAGTTTGGGAATATATGACTTCAGATCGGAAGGGAAGTCGATGTTGGTATCGCCGTTATCTCCCGACGGCATCGCGCAGATTAAATCCGGCATAGGCCGCGCGTATATACGTCTGTCGCAGGAAAGGCAGGGGAAAACGCCGAAGGGGGCGGGACATCGCCACCGGCAGATCGACGGCGAGTCCGGCGACGCGGCGGCCCAGCAGGGTGCCGCCGAGGCTGCCCATGGCGACGCCATTGCCGTGGAAGCCCAGCAGGAAATGGGCGCTGTCGTCGTCCAACGTGCCGAAATGCGGCAGCAGATCGAAGGTCAGGTCGGTCAGGCCGCGCCAGAAATATTGGGTCTTCGCCCCGGCGAAAACCGGGAACATGCGGCCCAGATCGCGCTCCAGCCGCGCTTTCATCGCGTCTTCGGCGGCGGGGGCCGCGGATATGCCGCCCCTGGCCCCGAACATCATGCGGCCGTCCGGCAGCAACCTGAAATAATGCAGCAGGTGGCGCGTGTCGGCGCACATGGTCAGGGTGTCGAAATGCTGTTCCGCGCGCTCCCCGGCGCTCAGCGGCCTGGTGACGATGATGTTGGACAGAACCGGCAGCAGCCGGCCGGCGAGGCCGGGGTGCAGGTCTTCCCGGGTGAAGCCGGCGGTCGCGACCGCCACCCTGTCGGCAAGGACGGAGCCGGTCGGCGTGGTCAGGCGATGCCGCCGCCCCTCCCGCGTCCAGGACACCACGGGGCTCTCGCCGTGCAGCGCGACGCCGGCCGCCGCCGCGGCCAGTGCCAGGCCCTGGACATATTTCAGGGGATGCAGCGGAAAGCCGTGAGGGACCAGCAGCGCGCCCCGCGCCTCGGCGGTGAAAAGACCGCGCGGCTTCATCTCGGACAGGGGCAGCAGCTGGCACTTCGTATCGAAGGCCCGGGCGTAAAGCTCCGCTTCGGCGGCGAGGTCGGCCACCGCGCGGGGATGATGGGCGATGATCGCTTCGCCGTCCGGTTCCGCGTCGGCGTCGATGGCGAAGTCCGCCAGGCGTTGGCGGACATGGGCGATGGCGGCGACCTGCAGACGGAAGAAGCCTTGCGCTTCCGCGAGGCCGAAACGGGCGATGATCGCCGGCCACGACAGTTTCGACGAGCCGAGGCAGCAGAAACCGCCGTTGCGTCCCGAGGCACCCCAGCCGATCGGCGCGGCATCGAGAACCAGCGCGGACAGGCCGGCGTCCCGGATCGCCAGCCCGGCATTCAGTCCGGTGACACCGCCGCCGATGATCGCGACATCGACCCGGGCCTCCCCCTCGAGGCGGGGCGCGGATACCGGCGGCCCGGCCGAAGCCGCCCACCAGCTGGGCACGGACTGCCGGTAATCGTGGATCGACGGGTGATGAAGTGACGCGGCCATCCCCCGATATTAGGGAATGGCAACGCCGGTGCCATCCCCAATCGTCGTGAAGCCCGCCCAATACAGCGGATGGGCCCAGGCGGCGCCCTTGCCCCCGCTCCGGCCATCGATCATGTGCAACTGGGCCTGGCGCAGGGCGGCGGCACCGCCGACACCCGGGCCCCGGCGATCGAACAGCCCCAGCAACAGGGCCGCGGTTGAATCGTCCGGCACCGGCCAGTGGGAGACCACGAGGCGCCGCGCCCCGGCATAGAAGAAGGCGCGGGTCAGGCCGGACAAGGCCTCGCCCCCGCTCTTGCCATCGGTGCCCGCGGTATTGCAGGCCGAAAGCACCACGAGATCGGCGTCGAGCTTCAGGTTCAGGATATCGCTGAGCCGCAGCAGCGCGCTGTCGACCGTGCCGCCCGCCCCGGGGGTGACCAGCAGGGCCGGCTCCGAGAAGCAGCGGATTTCGCTGGCCAGCACGGCATGGGTCGCGAAATAGAGGATGCGGTAATCGGACAGGGGCCGGTTCAGCACCGCGTCCTTGGTGAAGGCGGGGCCAAGCAGCAGGGAATCCGCTCCCGCGCCCACGAGGCCGGCAACCTGCCGCAGTTCGCCCGCCGTCGCCGGCAGGGGGCCGAGGCTACCCAGAACCTTGCGATCCCGCGCGCAGCCGGCGGGCAGGCCGGCGAACAGGCTGGCGACATCCCGCGGCGGGCGATAGTCGCCGAAGCCGATCATGGCCGAGCTGCCGGCCGCCGCGGTCGGCACCTTGCGCAGGTCGGCGAAGGCGCGCACCGAAGGCACGGCGGACAGGGCCTGATGGCGCACCATCCAGTCGACCGCGCGATAGTCGTCGGCGGGGGCGGGGGCGGGGGCGCGGCCGCTGGCCGGGCTGGCCACGAGAATGCCGAAGGGGATGCTGGCCAGCGGCCCGTTGGCGGTGGTCACCAGATTGTCGATGCCGGCGAGATCATCGGCGACCGGCCCGAACAGCGCGGCATGGAGCTGATGCGCGAGATCGACCGGGAAGCGCCCCGGCGTGCCGCGGTTGAGCTGGATGCCGCGACGCAGGGTCACCACGACATCGCCAAGCGCGAGGTCGCCGGCATCGATGCGCCAGACCTTCAGACGGTCGGCCGCGACGAGAAAGCCATAGGTGGCGTTTTCGGCGCTGGCGAAGGCGGCGATCGCCTCGCCCGGCTTCAGCAGGCCCTGCAATTCCGCCACCCCGACCGGTGTCGCCAGCAACTGGCGATAGCCGGATGACGCCGCCTGCAGGGTCTCGTCCAGGCCGCGTCCCTCGGTCTCCACAGCCTCGAGGTTCTGGCGCAGGCGGGCGATTTTCGCGGTGTCGCGCAGGTCCGACGGGGCCGACAGGGCCCGGTTCAGCTCGCCGACCAGGGCATAGCGCTTGCGCTCGTTCTCCTGCTGGGCGCGGATGACGCCGCTGACCGCCTGATCCCCGGCGGCGAGCCGAGCGGTGGCCAGGCTGACCGTCCGGCTGGTCACGCCCGAGCGCATCAACTGCATCGCCTCGAACATCTCGACCTTCAGGCCTTCCGCCTGTTCGGGGCGCCGGGTCGCCATGGCGCTGGCGGCATCGAGGAAGCCGAGCAGGTCGCGCGGCCGGATTTCGGCGTTGCGGGCCTTCAGGATGGCGAGGCCCTGGCGATAGCTGTCGATCGCCTTGTCCTCGGCGCCGGCCGTGTGAAGGAAGCGGCCAAGGCCGAGGCGGGACAGGCCTTCCGGGGTCGATTGGGGCAGGATCCGCGCCCACAGGGTGACAGCCTCGCCCTGGATGGCGACAGCGCTGCCGGCATTGCCGGCGGCGGCGGCGATCGTCGCCCGGGTTTCGAGGAATTGCGGCCGCCACCAGGGCGGAGACGTCCGGCTCGCGGCGGCGGTCGCGATGGCTTCGTCGGCCTTGTCGGCGGCGCCGGCCAGATCACCGAGGCGCAGGCGAAGGGCGGCCTCGGTATGCAGGCTCTGGGCGACTTCAACGCTGACCGACGAGACCGACGCGCCGGAGAAGCTGAGGAGATCGGCATCCGCCCCGGCCTGTCCCGGCACGCCGCCGAGATCCTGGGCGAGCCGGCGGCGTGCCTCGGTCGCCTGTTCGGCGAAGGACAGGGCCAGATCCAGCTTGTTGCGATTGGCGGCGTCGATCGCGCGGTAGCTGAGCAGCCGGGGCAGGCTGGCCGGGTTGGGGCCGGCCGCCGCGAGACGCTGGGCCTCGTCGAACAGGGGGGCCGCGTCGTCGAAGCGGCCCTGATTGGACAACTCGAGCGCCACATGCATCAGGGGATCGGCACTGGCGGGATCGTCGGTGCCGATCGCCTCGGCCTGGGCCAGCATGGCCTTGCGATAACTGTCCTCGGCGGCGACGAAGTCCTGGATCGTGTCCTGATACTGCGCGGTCGCCATCGCCGTGTAATAGGCTTCCAGCACGCCCGCCCCGACCATTTGTCGCCCGGTCGACTGACGGACAAGCTCGATGGCCCGGGAATCCGCGGTCTGATCGCCAAGGCTCTCGAGCCCGAAGGCGGCGAGGGCGCCGCGCTCGATGACGGGCATCGCCGCCGGAATGCCATCGGCCAGCACCAGCCGGCCACGCCCGTCGGCGATGGCCAGGGCGACGGTCGGGAAGCCACCGTTCCGCAGCCGGCAATAGGCGATGGCGCCGGACAGTCCCCGGGCAAAGGTCGCGTCCCGGGCCGGGCCGCAGGCCATGCGGCTGTCGATATCGCCGCGCCAGGGGCCGGCGGAGACCGCCTCGATCGGCGTGGCGCTGTTCAGGCTTTCGGTCAGCCGCGCCGCCGGCTGCTGCCAGCTGCCGCAATGAATGGCGTAGTTTCGCCCGTCCCCGGTGGCGCGGCCTTCCCGCAAGGTGCAGGTCTCGCCGACCAGATTGCGCCCGGCATCCCGGGGCGGTGGCCCTTCGGCGCTGTCGCCGCTGACGCAGCCGCCAAGAACAAGGCCGATGGCCAGGAGGCCGCCGAGATCGATACGCATCCGGCTCATCGCGGGGTCTCCCCGGTGCTGTCCGGCGTCAGCAGGTCAAGCCGCCACAGCGCATCCTTGCCCGTGTTGGAAAATTCGAAGCGCGCGTCCCCGGCCGGGTCATCGGTCTCGGTCAGGATCAGCGGCGTCGGCGCCAGCGACGGCAGGCTCAATACCGGCGGCAGGTCGATCCGGATCACGCCCTCGGGATCGATACCGCCAACCGGCGGCGGCGGCCCCCCGCAGCTTGTCGCCATCACGCAGTCGTTGAAGCGGTATTCGCTGTCGACGCCGTCCGGGCGCAGGACATCGGCGGCGGCCTTTTCCCCGCCGATGCCGCCGATGGTGCCGCCCATGGTGGCGGTGCCCGCGGTCCCGCGCACGGTGAGCCGGTCGAAATCGACATCAAGGCCGAGGATCGAGCCATCGCCGGCGTTCAGCGTGACATCCTGCCCGCTGGCCGAACCGTCCAGCGTGATATCGCCGCCTTCGGAAACATCGCTCGTGTCGATGATGACGGAAGGTGCCGTCAGGCTGAGGCTGCCGATGGTGGTGAAGCTGCCGCCATGGGTTTCATAGCGGCTGCCGGTCAGGACAATGACCGGGGCGCGGTAGCTCTGAGGACCATAGGTCGTGACGGAGGGTGGGTCGATGCTCGCGCCGGCCTCGATCAGGAAGGAGCGCAGCGGCACATTCTGCCCCACGGGGCCGAGCACCCGAATGTCGCGGCCCGCCGTCATGGTGACTTCGGCAAGCCCCACGCCCTCGGCGGCCAGGCTGTCGATCGTGCCTGTGGTTTCGATATCGCGGGCCGCCGTCAGCGCGACGGATCCCGCGACGTCGAGGTCGCCGTCGACGGTGATGTCCCCGGCCGCGCTGTCGATGCGGCCGTCGATGAAGGTGATATGACCGGCTTCGTAAGTCTGGCTACCGTCGCTGGCGACGCCGCCGCTGATGCTGATCTCGTCCGCCGCCGCGACGAGAAGACTGCCCAGCCGGCCGCCGCCGCCCACTTCGTTGTCGAGGGTGACGCTGCCGCCGCGCGAGCGCAGCACGACGGGACCCG
>NZ_JBAQRT010000383.1:0-1724 GCF_049306435.1 Zavarzinia sp. | reverse complement strand
GGCCAGGGTGGCCCGGCCAGGCAGGCCGCTGGCGGCATGGGCGGCCAAAGTGTCCAGCGCCTTGCCGATCGCCGGCTCGCGCAGCAGACCAAGGGCATCGAAATGACCGCGCACGGCATCGAGCGGGGCGGCATAGGGCGCTTCCGCCGCGACGCCGGCCCGCAGCCGGCCGATGGCATAGACGAGGGAGACGCCGCGCCCCACGGCCTTCAGCCGCTCGGTCTCGCTGGCGATTCTCATGTCGGTCTCGGCAGTGGCCGCCTTCAGGGCGGCGATATCCCGTTCGATCGTCGCCAGGGCTTCGGTATCGACCGTGGGCGCGGCGGCGAGCTTGGCCTCCAGCGCCGCCATCCGCGCCGACAGCGCGGTCTCGGCGATCATCGAGGATGGCGGCGGGGGGGCGGTGGTGGTTTCGCCATCGGTGGACGGTGCTCCGCCATCGGTGCCGTCCTCGGCCGAGGCCAGGTTTTCTTCCAGCGCGCCCTGACGCTCGCGCAGGGCGGCGATCTCATCGCGAAGTTCGGCGAGGGCGGCATCGGCGCCGGAGGAATCGGTCAGGTCGCCGACATGGCCTTCAAGCGACAGGAGCTTGCGGTCGAGGCTGTTCACGGCCGCTTCCACCGCGCTGACGCGGCCCTCGAGCGCGCTCGGCACGGCGGCGGTGACGGTGCCCGGGGTGATGGTCGTGGTGGTCGTCGCAAGCGGCGCCATGATGCGGTCGCCATAGAAGTGCCAGATACCGGCACCGGCGCCGATCAGCAGGATGGCACTGACGCCGAACCACAGGCTGCGACGGGAGCCGCGTGGTGCCGGCGGCATGGCGTAGGCCGAGGAATCGAGGCTCGGTGGCGGGTCTTCCAGCGGCTTGTCCAGAATAGGGGTATCGCCCGGCGGGTTCGCATCGCCGCCGGTCGCCGCTTCGATCTCGCTGTCGAGGTCGCGCGGGTCGGGTTTCTGGCCCGGCTGGTCGGGACGCTCGGTCATGTCGTGCTCCGTAGATCAGGCGAAGGGGCGAGCAGCGCCCGAAGATCGGCCTCGGTCGGATGCGCCGCCACCAGGACCCGGCCGAAACCGAGAGGGGCGAGCGCATCCGCGACCGCTGCCGACAGGCAATAGGCTGTCCTGCCGCTGAAGTCGGGTTTCGGCAGGCCGTTCCGCGCGAGGGTAACAAAGGTCGCCGCCGTGCGGGGAGAGAAAAACAGAATTCCCTCGAAGTCGCCGGCCATCAGGCTTTCGCGAATCCCGTCGGGCAGCGCGCGGGCCGGCTGAGAATCATAGAGCGTGACCCGTTCGACGTCGAAGCCCAGCGCCGTCAGCCGCCCGGCCAGATCGCCGGCCAGGCTGGCGCCGGCGGCATGGATCAGGCGGCCCGCCCCGGGATCGAGGGTGCGGCGGGCAAGGTCGGTCAGCGCCTCGACATCGCCATCGGCGTTGCGCACATCGCGGAATCCGGCGGCACGGGCCTTGCGGGCGGTCGAATCACCCACCGCGAGAACCGGCAGGCCGCGTTCCGACGTCGCCCCCGCCAGCGCGGCGACACCGCTGCCGCTGGTGACCAGCAGGGCCTGAACCCCCGACAGGTCGAGGGTGATGCCGGTGCGCGGCACGATCTCGATCATCGGCGCGATGCCGCAGACATGGCCCGCCGCGGCAAGCTCGCCGGTCAACCGGGCCGCTTCGGCGGCGATGCGCGTGACGAGAAGGCGCATCACCCCCGGCCGAGC